>JAWKNW010000027.1 GCA_041391505.1 Rhodothermales bacterium | reverse complement strand
GCATCGTGCTGACGGCCCATGCGGCCGATGAAGAAAAACTCGGGCAGATCGCCACGCACGCGGGTGTTCAGTTGACCCGGATCGGTGTCGTGACGGATGGAGCGCTGCGCATTCGTCGGGGTGGGCAGACGCTCGTGGATGTGGACGGCGCCACCTTGAAGGATGTCTATGAAAATGCGCTGCCTGCGATGATGCAAGGAAAAGCGTAGACAGCCGATACCCAATAACGGGCGAATGCGCCCAGATCGCACCCTGGTCGTGATATTGTAACGAATACCCCGCCCGGAGAAACCAACAGGTCGACGATCATGTTCATCGTCCGGCAACACAAGACGTTTTAGCTTTTCAAGTAGGAGGCAAAACATGGCTGATAACGCCAAATATGTTACCCTTACCGATGCCAATTTCAAGAGCGAAGTGCTCGACTCCGAAACGCCGGTGCTGATCGATTTCTGGGCGACGTGGTGCGGTCCCTGCCGCATGATTGCGCCTGTGATCGAACAACTCGCTAGCGAGTACGAAGGCCGCGCCAAAATCGGCAAGCTGGACGTCGACCGGAACCCGGAAACGGCCATGCAGTTTGGCGTACGCTCCATTCCGACGCTTCTGTTTGTCAAGGACGGCCACGTGGTCGATCAGGTGATCGGCGCTGTCTCGAAGAAGGTGTTGAACGACAAGCTCGAGGCGCTCGTTGCGCAGACCGCCTGATGTCGACTGCCGCCGGCGCCCCACGGGCGTTGCTTCGATAGATCTACCGAGCCCGGAGGAGCGCACAGCCCCTCCGGGCTCTTCCTTTACGGGAGTCTTTCCTGAATCACCCAGACTATGAGAAACGGGATGCCCGATTTGTCCAAACTCGAAACCGTTGACTTCTCGGGCGCCGAAGTGGCGCCGGTGGTCATCGTGGGCACGGGGCCGGCCGGCCTCACCGCCGCCCTCTACACGGCGCGCGCCAACCTCTCTCCGATCGTCTATCAAGGGATCCAGCCGGGCGGCCAGCTGATCACGACGACCGACGTCGAGAACTACCCCGGTTTCCCCGATGGGATCATGGGGCCCGACATGATGCAGCTGTTCGAGAAGCAGGCATCGCGCTTCGGCGCCGACCTCCGCTATGGGATGGTGACGCACGTCGACCTCTCGCGGCGCCCGTTCCGGCTGCTGGTCGATGAAGAAACCCCGATCCTGGCGCAGACGGTCATCATCGCCACGGGCGCCTCGGCGAAATACCTCGGGCTGCCCAACGAGCAGCGGCTGCTCGGCTATGGCGTGTCGGCATGCGCCACGTGCGATGGCGCGTTCTTCCGGAACATGGACGTCGCGATCGTGGGCGGCGGCGATACAGCCATGGAAGAGGCGCTCTTCCTGACGCGTTTCGCGAGCAAGGTCTACCTGATTCACCGTCGCGAAGCATTCCGCGCATCGAAGATCATGCAGGAACGGGTCTTCGAAAACGACAAGATCGAGATCCTCTGGAATACCGTGATCACCGACATTCTCGGCGAGAAGGAAGTGGATGGGGTGGTGATCGAGAACCTCAAAACCGGCGAAAAGGGGCAACTGGCCGTCAAGGCGATGTTTGCGGCAATCGGCCACAAGCCGAATACGGACGTCTTCGCCGGCTGGCTGGACCTCGACGAGACCGGCTACATCCAGACGAAGCCGGGATCGACGTATACGAATGTCCCGGGTGTCTTCGCCTGCGGCGACGCCCAGGACCACGTCTACCGCCAGGCCGTGACGGCCGCCGGCACGGGCTGCATGGCGGCCATTGATGCCGAGCGCTGGCTGGCCGAACATGGCGTAGCCCTACGCGAGACCGTTTCGTAGCGGCATTTTGAATTAGTGATGTGTTATGCTTATCTTCACGTTCGATCCGTCGATGCGATAGCGGCTAGACGGATCGAACGTTTTTTTCTCATCTGACCACATCCGCATCGATCGAAAACCTGCTACTGCTTTTCTCTCATCCAACCTTGCAGGTATATCATGCGAACGTTAGCATCCTCACTCGTACTGGCGTTTATCCTTCTTTACGTCAGCGCTGGCTGTGACAGCGGCGTGGACGTTCCCGAGCCTATCGCTCCCCTGATTTCGTTTGCAGCGGGCGACATGTGGGTCCTGGAAGAAGTCATCCAGTTAAACGGCCACGTAAACGCACCCTGCCTGGATACCTTCGTTACGCGGATCGATACCGTGATCGGCGGTGAACCCTGGTTCATTGCCGAGGACCGGCATGGCCTTTCGATTCCTTTCGGGAGTCTCGGAGAGCGCGGGCATGTCGTATCGTGGCGCGAGGACGGCCTGTGGCGTCTTGGCGAAGACGGAACGACGGAGCGGATTCTTCCCTATCCCATGGCTGAAGGGACGGTGTTGGTGCTTGCCGACGGTACGACGATGACGCTGACCGATATGGACGCATCGTATACGCTACCGGATCTGCGTGTGGTCGAATCGGTGGTGTATACGCGCGCGTTACCCGAGGGCTATGTGCCATTCGCGACGGAACCTCCCCAGTGGTACGCCGGCTATCCGCTGGACAGCACCGTGACCATGGCGAGTCACTATGCGCCCGGCATCGGCGCGGTTCGGATCGAACAGGCGATGATCGCCCCGGTGACCGATCTGGAGCGATGGATCGTCGTAGGGCAGCGTACGTGGGAGCTGGTGGCGTTCATCCCCGCCGGCGCCAACTGATCAGCGCTTGCCGGCGCAGCCGGCTTCTACCGGGAAACACGGGATGAGTCCGACGAGCCGCTGCAGCACCAGGCTTGCGTCCAACGCCCCGATGGTGCCGTTAGCCGACACGTCTGATACCGTCTGGGCGTCTGCCGGCAGCGTGATGAGTCCGGTGGTGTGCTGGAGGATGAAGGAGGCGTCCAGCGCCGACAGGGTGCCGTCGCGCGTGGCGTCGCCGGCGGTGAGCGCCGAACCGCCGCCGCCGAAGAGGCGGAATTCGACGACGCTGACCCAATCCCCCGAATAGTTGGCCGCACCCGTCACCGTCAGCTTTACGTACCTGGCGCTCGTTGCCGCGAAGCTGTCGACCAGGAGCGCCCCGCCTTCGGTGTTGGCAGTCCGGTCGACGACGGTCGTATAGGACGTTCCGTCGAACGAAGTTGCAATCTCGTACTGGTAGGCGCGGTCGAGATAGGGGACGAGTTCGGCCATGTTGATCGGCATCTCGGCGCCGAGATCGATGGTGACCGATTGCGGGAAGGGCTGGGCGGACCAGCGGTCGATCGGGTCGGTGCTGCCGTCCACGGCGCCGCTTCCCAGGTTGCCCTCCTGCTCGCTGGTGACGGTCACGTTCCGGTTGAGCGCCAGGTTGGGACCTTTGGCCGTGTCGACGGGGCGCACGGTGAGCTGGACCGCTGTCGACGTGGCCACGGAGCCGGTATCGTCGGTGGCGCGGGCGGTGAGGGTATAGGTGCCGGCGGCCACGTTCGTCCAGTCGAACGTGTACGGCGGGCTCGTGCGCTGCCCGAGAAGCACGTCATTCGCATAAAATGCGATCGACGTGATGGCGTGGTCGAGTGAGAAGGAGGATGCCTCGATGGCGATGTTCGCCGGCGACTCGAACACGGCGCCGGGTGCCGGCCGGTCGATCTGCGCGAGCAGCCCGCTATCCAGCCCGGGGATCATGACCGCGGGATCGGTGCCGATCCGGATGTCGTCGAAGTACGCGTAGCTCGTACGGTCCGGCGCCCACTCGGGGGTGTTGCCTCCGTGGAATGTCGAAAAGAAAAAGTGATCGACGGGCGCCTGGTCGTTGTTTCGATAGCGAATGTCGGTGCGCAGGAACACCAGCTCGCCGTCGAACCACACCTGCAGTTCGCCGTCGTTGTTGTTTCCCGTGTTCACCTTGATACGCTGGGTGAGACGGTGCCACACCCCGGGCTGGAAGGAGCGGTTCAGGTCCAGGTCCTGCCCGAAGGTTGACGGTTGATCGAGGTGATAGAGATAGACGACGGCGCGGCCATTTTCTCGCCAGTTGTACCGGGCGCTCCAGCCGTCGCCGGTGGGTTTGTTGCCACCGCTGTTGCTGGCGCCGCCGCTCAGACCGGGCAGCTTGCCGCCGAGCTGGAAGTCGAAGTCGTCGGCGAATTTGACGTAATAATCGAGATAATATTCATCCCTCGCCGGCAGGAACGCAAAAAACTGCCCGCCGCTGTTCGCCGCGCCGATTTCTCCCTGGACGTAGGTGACCCGCAGGGACGCGCCTTCGCGTGCTTCGGCGTCGGAGACGAGCGTAAATCGGTTGGCCAGGTTGTTCAGCAGCTGCACGCTGCCGAAATCGGATTCCATCAGGGCTTCGCTGTAGATGCCGTCCGGATGCGTGTTGAGGTCGACGTCGTATTCCTGGCCGGAAACCGGGCGTGCCGCCGAAAAAAACAGCATGCCGGCAAGCACCGCGGCGAGAGGCGCGCGCCGGTGCAATCGGTTGTTAAAAGGCATGGGGAGATGGATTGGGTCGATGGGAATCGTGCGGCAGGCGCTCCTTCGCCGCGCAGGCGAAAGGCATGCGCGATGCCGGGACGTGATGTAGACGGGGTGTCAGACCAAGATCGTGCCACGCCGGGGCCATGCCCCGCTCCGATCAGGCACGGAAGAGATTTTTAACAACGAACCAGATGTTTTCCTTGCGCTCCCGGAGCCGGCGGTTGAAATACGGCACCCATTCGGTGCCATAGGGGATGTAGACCCGCATATTGTATCCCTCGCTGCGCAGCTGAAGTTGCGTCTTCGGGCGGATCCCGTACAGCATCTGAAATTCGAACCGATCGAGCGGAATCCCCTCGTCCTGAACGAAGGCCTTGACGCTGTCGATGAGCTGGTCGTCGTGGGTGGCGATTCCCGGATACCGGCCTTCGGTGATGAGGAGGCGCGCATACTCCATGTAGCGCGCCCGGATGGTCGGCATGTCCTGATAGGCGATGTCGGCCGGCTCCTTGTAGGCGCCTTTGCAGATGCGCACGCGCGCCTTGAGCTCACACATCCGGCGGACATCGTCCGCCGTGCGTTTCAGATAGGCCTGGAGCACCACGCCGACATGATCGGGGTAGTCCGGGAAGACGGTCTCGAAAAGCCCCAGGGTGGAGGCGGTGATGTCGCTACCTTCCATGTCCAACCGCACGAAGACATCCTCCTCCTTCGCCACGGCGAGCAACTGCCGGAGGTTGTCCAGGCAAAAAGCCTCATCGATCTTCTGACCCAGCATGGAGAGTTTGATCGAGATGTTGGCCTCCATCCTGAAATTGCGCGAGGCGTTCGTCACCTTGATGAGTTCGATGTAGGCGTCACGGGCGCGTTCGGCGACGTGGCGATCGCTCACATATTCGCCCAGCATATCGAGGGTGACGAAGAGCCCCTGATCGGTCAGTGTGCGGATGGCGGGTAGCGCCTGCGGGAAGGACTCACCGGCGACGAACCGTCGGGCGAAGGCAAAGGGTAGTTTCATCGGGAGGAACAGATGCCGTGATGCGCGGGCCCGGTGGCGATGTGCCGGCCGGCGATGCGCAATCTAGGCGTCGAGAACGCCGAGTGCATTGCGTAGATCCCCGACCAGATCGTCGATATGCTCGAGCCCGATCGACAGCCGTAGCAGGTTGGGCGGCGTTTGGGTCGGAGGGGCCTCGACGGATGCCCGGTGCTCGATGAGGCTTTCGGTGCCGCCGAGGCTCGTCGCCCTGCGGAACACGCGGGCGGCGCCGGCGACGGCCATGGCTTCCGCCTGCCCGCCGCGCACCTCCACCGAGATCATGCCGCCAAAATCGCGCATCTGCGAGGCCGCGATGCGCTGGCCCGGATGGTCCGCCAACGAAGGATAGTGGACGCGCTCTACGGCCGGGTGGTTGTGGAGAAAGCCGGCGAGCGTGCGGGCATTTTCGCAATGCACCCGCATCCTCGCCGCCATCGAGCGCATCCCGCGCATGGCCAGCCAGGCGCTGAACGGGTCCATGACCGCGCCACCGGTAGCCTGCAGCTTCCGGATCCGGGCGAACAAACCATCCACCCGGCGGGCGACGATGGCTCCGCCGAGGACATCCGAGTGCCCCGAGAGGTATTTCGTGACGGAATGCAGGACGAGGTCGGCACCGAGGAGCAGCGGTTGCTGCAGGAGCGGTGTGGCCCAGGTGTTATCCACCAGCACCTCGGCGCCGGCTTGCCGCGCGACCTCCACGGTGGCGGCGATATCGGTGATCTTGAGCCGGGGGTTCGAGGGCGTTTCAACCCAGACCAGGCGCGTCTCGGGTCGCATCGCAGCCTCCAGCGCGCCCGGGGCGGACAGGTCGACCGTCGAGCAGGCGAGTCCCCATTCGGCGAAAATGTTGGTGGCGAGAACGCGAACGCCGTGGTAGACGTCGTCCGGCATGATGACGTGGTCGCCGGGTTTGAGCGCCTGGAGGACGACCATCGCGGCAGCCATCCCGGACGAAAAAGCGGCCGCCTGCGACCCTCCTTCCAGCACCGCGAGGGTGTTTTCGAACGCATGCCGTGTGGGGTTGTCCATGCGGCTGTATTCGAACGAGCGCGGATAGCTGCCGTCGGCGTTGCGCTCGAAGGTCGTGGCGAGATGGATCGGGGCGACGACGGCGCCCGTGGAGGGATCGACGGTGCAGCCGGCGTGGGCGAGTACGGTTTCGAGATGGGTTGTGGGTGTGCGGTCCATGCGACGGGTTGGGACGGAGATCGATCTTAGCAGAATGAGCGACGTATACGTGGTTGTTCACGAACGTCCATCGCAATCTACGAACTGTTTTGAACGAACGCTCCGTCGCGGATCTCCGCGAAGATTATCGCAAGGAATCGCTGTCGGAAACCGACGTGGCTTCCGATCCGATGACCCAGTTCGGATACTGGTTTCAGGAAGCCCTCGACGCGTCGTTGCCCGAGCCGAATGCCATGGTGCTGGCGACGGTTTCGCCGCAGGGGACCCCGTCTTCCCGCGTGCTCTTGCTCAAGGGCTTTGACGCTGAAGGGTTTCTCTTTTTTACCAACTACGCGAGCCGGAAAGGGCTGGATATCGCCGGCAACCCGAACGTCGCCATGACCTTCCTGTGGCTGCAACTGGAACGCCAGGTGCGTATCGAGGGCCACGTCACTCGGGCGAGCGATGAGGTGTCGGACGCGTATTTCCACTCCCGCCCGCTCGGCAGCCAGATCGGCGCATGGGCTTCGCCGCAGAGCGAGGTGGTGACCGATCGGGAGGCGCTGGAGGCGCGTTTTGCCGAGATCGAAAAGCGTTTTGCCGGCGGCCCGATACCGCGCCCGCCGCACTGGGGCGGGTATGTGCTCAAGCCCCGCGAGGTCGAATTCTGGCAGGGGCGGACGAGCCGGCTGCACGACCGCATCCGCTACCGGATCCAGGAAGACGGCAGCTGGCTCAGGCAGCGTCTGGCGCCTTGAGCGCCGGGTCCGAACAAAAAACAGCCGCCATGCACACGAAATCGGTGCTGGCGGCCGTTAATACCCTGTGCAGCGGGAGAAAAGGAAAAAAATTTAGCAGTCCTCGTAACCCCGCTCACGCACTCCCCGTAAGGAGTACCGTGTCTTCCGATGAGTGGTTCAGGGAGCACCGGGGTCTCACGCGCATCAACGAGATCCCGGTGCTTTTCTGTTTTTGGAATATCCGGAAAAGTCGATCGGCGATCAAGAGGGGACGCGATTTACCTGAACGCCCGATCGGTGTACAGGTCAAGATCTTCGCGTTCCACGACCCGCCACTGCGGAGCGCCGAGCCGACCCTGCCCCGTCTTTTTGAATGTGGCGCGCAGAAACAATTCCTTGCGCCGGCCCCCCGCCCCTTCAAAACTGAAGGCGCCCCAGTGGACGATCCAGAACGCGGTCTCCGGTTCGATATCGTAGGTCCGCGCGATGGCCTCGGTGAGGAATGCGATATCGCTCACGACCGTGGGTCCCTTGTTTTCCGCCAGTTCCTGCATCACGACGACGCGGTCGCGGTCGGATTCCGGCCCGCCGGCGTAGATCAGGAGCCGGCACGTCCCCTTCGTGAGGTAGCCTCTCCAGGAATACAGGGTGTCGGCGAGCAGCTGGGCCTCGGCGGGTTGCGAAATAGCCAGGCCAAGGACAAACACGAGGAGGGTGACGGATCGCATGGGCGGGACAGCGTTTCGGATGGCATATCCCTACCAGACACTGAAAGGGTGGCCGGCATAACGTCTTGTGGGGAGAAAATCCGCCTTTCTGGTGCAGGGGGGATGCAGGATACGGGATGCAGGATATGGGATGCAGGATATGGGATGCAGGATACGGGATGCAGGATACGGGATGCAGGATACGGGATGCAGGATATGGGATGCAGGATACGGGATGCAGGATACGGGATGCAGGATACAGGATGCAGGATGTCTGGTCGAAGAAAAACGCAGTTTCCCGGCGCATCCCATCCGTTTCTTGACACACGTGATGAGCTGGATGATCAGTCGTATGCGCCAGCCGATGGATCGGGAAGGGGCTCGTCTGCCGGCATGCCGGCCCGCATCTTGGCCTCGCGCACGAGTTCGCGGACATCCTGTAGCAGCTGCCTGGCGTCGTAGACAATGCCGTCCTTGATGGTGTAGGTCACGCCGCCGACCCGTTCGATGGCCCGGGTTTCGTCGTTCAGTTTGATGGCGCCGGTGCCGTAGAGCACTTTCAGGTTTTCGAGCGGATTTGCGTCCACGATCACGAAATCGGCTTTTTTGCCGATCTGGATGCTCCCGATGTCGCCGGCGGCGCCGAGCGCTTCGGCTCCTTTCAGCGTGGCGGACCAGATGACCTCCAGCGGGTGGAAGCCGGCTTCCTGCAGGAGCTCCAGTTCGCGGATGTAATCGAAGCCGTACAGTTTGTAGATGTAGCCCGAGTCGCTTCCCGTGGCGACGCGGCCTCCCCGGTTTTTGAACTCGTTGATGAAGGTCATCCAGAGGCGGTAATTCTCTTTCCATTCGATTTCGTCGCGGGTCGTCCAGTAAAACCAGTACGATCCATGCGCCTGGCGATTGGGCGCGTAGAAATCCCACAACGACGGCAGCGTATAGGCGGCATGCCATTCGGCCCGCATCGCCCGCATGAGATCGCGGCTGGCTTCGTAGATCGTAAACGTGGGCACGATGGTGAAGTCCAGGGCGATCAGCGAGTCCATGACGGCGTTCCAGCGCGCCGAGAAGGGGGGAGCGGCCTGTTTCCAGAGCCGGCCGGCCTCGCCGAAGCGGTGCTGTTCGTCGCTGTAGTTATAGTCGAGCGGGTAATTTTGAACCCGGCGGTCGGTGAAGAGCGCTTCGGGCAGCCCGTACCAGTGCTCCATGGTCGTGAGGCCCCACGAGGCGCTGGTCAACGCGTTGGCGCGCGCCACGTAGCGCTGGGCGTGGTGCATGGCTGTGCCGAGTTTCATGCGTTTCGCTTCGTCGAGGGCCGCCTGGAGGATCTCCGGCTCGGCGCCAAAAAATTTGATGCCGTCGGCGCCTTTGGCGGCGATGAAGCGGACCCATTCCCGCGCTTCGTCCGGTGTCGTGATCGACTTGTCCCAGCCGCTTCCGAAGCCGGCATAGGCGAAGATGCGCGGGGCCGTGATTTCGTTTCGCGCGCTGCGGGTGCGCTGCGCGATCGTCCAGTCGACTCCATTTCCGCTGCCGGGCTCGCGTATCGTCGTGACGCCATGCGCCATCCATAGTTTGAGGACGTATTCGGCCGGCGTGCCCTGCGCCACGCCGCCGAGGTGGGCGTGCAGGTCGACGAACCCGGGCAGGATGTATTTCCCGGACAGATCGATCTCCCGGTCTCCCGGCGCAGGCCGGCTGTTTTCGGAGATCGGGACGCCGGGATAGCCGACATGGTAGATGCCGGCGATACGGTTGCCTTCGACGACGATATCCACCGGACCTACGGCGGGGGATCCGGTCCCGTCGATCATGATGCCTCCCCGGAGGACCAGGCGCTGGTACGGGCCTTCGCCCTCGCCGCGATCCGGCGGGTCGGGGACATGCCTCCCCTGCTGGGCGAGGCTGTCAAAAGGAAATACCGGGATCAGGAACGCCAGGCATAAGCAGGCCGCAACGAATCGAGAGGGCATGAGCGGGATGGATAGGGCGCAGAGCCGGGGGCCGGCGCCGGGTGTCGAGACGGGTTCAACCGAAAGTAGGAGATTGGTCCGAAAAAAACGCGGCGGACCATCGGAACGCGGGCGTCGTTTTATCCACCCAGCCCCTGTGCTTTTCACCAGCCGCCGGTGCCATGAAACTGCCGATCTACCTGGATTTCAACGCCACGACCCCCGTCGACCCGCGCGTGCTCGAACGGATGATGCCCTATTTCACGATGCATTACGGCAACGCGTCGAGCAAGGGTCATGCGTTCGGGTGGGCGGCGGCGGAAGGGGTAACACAGGCGCGCGAGCAGGTGGCTGGCGCCCTGGGCGCGGAGCCGGCCGAGATCGTATTCACGGGCGGGGCGACCGAGTCGCTCAACCTGGCGATCAAGGGCGTCGCTTCCGCGTACCGGAGTAAGGGCCGGCATCTGGTCACCGTGGCGACCGAACACTCGGCCGTGCTCAAGTCCTGCACGGCGCTGGAGCGCGAGGGCTGGGCGGTTACGCGCCTTCCGGTCGAAAAGAGCGGGCTCGTTTCGCCGGAAGCGGTGGAGGCCGCGCTGACGGATGAAACCGTGCTGGTGGCCGTCATGTGGGCCAACAACGAGACCGGGGTCATCCAGCCGATTCGAGAGATCGGCGAGTGCGTGCGGAGTCGCGGCATCCTAATGCTCACGGATGCCACCCAGGCGCTCGGAAAGATCCCGATCGATGTGGAGCAGGTCGATCTGCTGGCGTGTACGGCGCACAAACTGTACGGCCCGAAGGGCGTGGGAGCCCTGTACGTACGCCGGCGCCAGCCGCGGGTGCGGCTCGTGCCGCAGATCGACGGGGGAGGCCAGGAGGAGGGGGTGCGCTCCGGGACGCTCAATACGCCCGGCATCGTGGGTTTTGGCGCCGCCGTGGCGGTGGCGATGGAGGGCATGGCGCAGGAAGGGCAGCGGCTCGGGCGCCTGCGCGACACCTTCGAGAGCCGGCTGCGCGACGCCTTGCCGGGCATGCGGGTGAATGGCGCCGAGGCGCCCCGTTTGCCGCATGTGTCCAATCTCACGTTTCCCGGGGTCCGTTCGGCGCATCTCGTGACGGAATTGCGCGATCTCGCGATGTCCACCGGGAGCGCGTGTTCGAGCGGGATCGGCCAGCCGAGTCACGTGCTGAAGGCCATGGGGTTGAGCGACGAGGCGGCGTACGCGACGCTGCGCATCAGTCTGGGCCGGTTTACGACCGAGGAAGAGATGAATCATGCGACAAACAGCATGATCTCTGTGGTGGAGCGCCTGCAGAAAAAACCGGTTGTGACGATATACTAGAGACGCCCGCTTGCGGGCGTATCATTGCGGATCGCATGGTACAGATTCAAACGCCGTCGCCGAGGTGTCGGCCGGACGTTAGCGATCCCTGTCCTGTTCAGGCGAAGGGTATTCGTCCACTATGGAAGCATTAAAGTATCGTCGCGTAGTCGTCAAGCTCGGCACGAGCGTGCTGACGGGCGGAACGAAGCGTCTCGATCGGGCGCACATGATCGAGCTGGTGCGTCAGTGCGTGGCGCTGCATCGGGAGGGGCGCGATGTCATCATCGTGTCCTCGGGGGCCATCGCCGCCGGCCGAGAGAAGCTCAACTATCCCAATCTCACCGAGACCCTGCCGGTCCGCCAGATGCTGGCCGCCGTGGGGCAAAGCCGGCTGATGCTGCGCTGGGAGGATCTGTTCGAGATCTACGGGATCCACGTGGGCCAGCTGTTGCTGACCCGGGCGGATGTGCAGCACCGCGAGCGGTTCCTGAACGCACAGGACACGCTGAACGAGCTGCTCAAGCACCGGATCATTCCGATCATCAATGAAAACGACGCCGTGGCCACGGCCGAGATCAAGGTGGGGGACAACGACAACCTGTCCGCCCTCGTGGCGCTGGTCGCCGGCGCCGATCTCCTGCTGCTGCTGACGGATCAGGCCGGCCTCTACACGGCCGATCCGCGCAGCAACCCGGATGCGCAGCTGATCCCCGAGGTGCACACGATCGACGATTCGCTGCGAAAACTGGCGGGCGGGAGCGTCAGCGGCCTGGGGATCGGCGGGATGTCCACCAAGCTCCAGGCGGCCGAGACGGCGCGCCGCGCCGGCGCCGACGTCGTGATTGCCGCCGGACGGGCTCCCGACGTGATCACGCGCATCGCGCACGGGTATGCTGTCGGCACCCGTTTTCCGGCGATCCACGACCCCCACGAAAAGGGCAAGGGGTGGATTTTCGCCGCGCCGGCGCCGATGGGCAGCCTCGTGATCGACGAGCTCACGGCCCGCGCGCTCGTCGAGGCCAGCGACAGCCTGCTGCCCGAAAGCATCACCAATGTGGAGGGCGCGTTTGCCCGCGGCGACGCGGTCTCGATCCTCGACACCAACCGCAGGGAGCTTGCCCGGGGCATCGTGCGCTACGGCAGCGACGACCTGTCCGCGATCAAAGGGTGCCAGGCCGATCATATCCAGCGGGAGCTGGGGTATGCGAACGGGCCGGCCGTGCACCGGGACGACATGATTCTTGTTTGACAGACCCACGTTTTCATGGAAGTACTTACCGACCTGAACCAGATTGGCGTCCGTGCGCGCGAGGCCAGCCACGTCCTGACCGTGCTGTCCACCGCCCAAAAAAATGCGGCGCTGCGGGCGATCGCCGACGCCCTCGAGGCGCACGGGGATCAGGTGCTGGCCGCCAATGCACGGGACATCGAGGCCGGCCGGGCCAAGGGGCTCAGCAGCGCGCTGCTCGATCGTCTGCTGCTCAACGAAGCCCGCCTCGGCGCGCTGGCCGCCGACGCGCGCAAGGTGGCGGCATTGCCGGATCCTGTCGGATCCGACATCGAGAGCCGGCTTCTACCCAACGGGCTCCGGGTCACCCGGCGGCGCATCCCGCTCGGCGTGATCGGCGTCATCTACGAGGCGCGGCCGAACGTGACCATCGATATCGCCACCCTGTGCCTCAAGACCGGGAACGCGTCCATCCTGCGAGGCGGGAGCGAGACGATCCACAGCAATACGGCGCTGGCGCGGGTCATCCAGGAGGCGCTCGAGGACACGGACGTGCCGGCGGACGCCGTGCAGTACATCGACAATCCGGATCGCGAGCTGGTCGGACAACTGCTGCGCCTCGATCAGTATGTGGATGTGATCATCCCCCGCGGCGGCGCCAACCTGCATCGCCGATGCAAGGAGCAGAGCACCATCCCGGTCATCACCGGCGGCGTGGGGATCTGCCATGCGTTCATCGACGAGTCGGCGGATCTGGATCAGGCGGTCGATATCGTCGAGAACGGCAAGACGCACCGGCCCAGCGTCTGCAATTCACTCGACACGGTGCTTGTGTACCGCCCGGTGGCCGAGGCCTTTTTGCCCCGCCTGGCCGAGCGCCTCGCGAAACACCCTGTCGAGCTGCGGGCCACGCCGGATGCCCGCGCGATCCTGCAGCAAGCCGGCTACGAGGCGCTGCCGGCCGGCCCGGACGATTTCGACACCGAATGGATGTCGCTCGTGCTGGGTGTCAAAATCGTGGATTCGATGGACGAGGCGATCGCGCATATCCGCCGCCACAGCATGGATCACTCGGACGCCATCATCACCCGCGACCTGGCGAATGCGAAGCGGTTCGTCAACGCCGTCAATTCGTCCGCCGTGTTCGTGAACGCCAGTACGCGATTCAACGACGGCGGGCAGTTCGGTCTGGGCGCAGAAGTCGCCGTGAGCACCCAGAAACTGCACGCCCGCGGTCCGATGGGACTGGAGGAGCTGACCACCTACAAGTGGATTGGCGAAGGCGACGGGCATGTGAGGGCTTGAGGTTCGAGGTTCAAGGTTCAAGGTTCGAGGATCAATGGAATCTCCCTGGACCTAAACTTCTGAATCTTATCCCATACCCGTCACCGGACGTCGTAGCGGAGGAAGCGGAAGTAGCCGATGAGGAAGGGGACGATGAGGTAGAAGGCGAGCAGGCCCAGGCCGAGGGCGTTTTCGATGAGGACGCGGTCGAGGCGCGGCGGCGTGACGGTAAACGGGGGGAGGTCCGTGGGGGCTTCTTCTTCGGATCCTCCGAAACCGCCGGCGATCATCGACTGGCCCAGCCGGATCCGGAACGATTGGCTCTGCTGCCGGGCGAAGACCTCACGGTCGACCACCTGATAGTAGTCGGCGATGGCGGTGCGGTATTCGGAATACGCCAGGTCGCCCGTGCCCGCGGCGTCTGAAAGCATGAAGGCAAGCGCCGAGGCCGGCGAGATCAGGGCGATGCGGCGCCCCAGCTGTTTCTGCCGCGTCTTTTCGCGTTCCCACGTCAGCTGAACTTCCCGCACGCGGTCCTGCATCCGCTGGCGCATGCCGAGGTATTCCTCCTGATACTGTTCCCTGAAAGCGGGCACCCAGCTTGCATCGGAGCTGAGGAGCTGAAACGCCCCCTCGAGATCGTTCCGGCCCGAGAAGCGCTCATAGAGCTGGCCGGCCTTGTTTTCCGATTGCTCCCGCTCTTCATCGATGATGGTCGCTATCTCCGTCCGGATCTCATGTTCGGACCGGACCGGGTGGATCACGACGGCGATCAATTCGCCGGCTTTCGGGATAACGAGCTGGAGCAGGACCCACACGACGAGCAGCGCCACGATGGCGGTGCGGGTCGAGTGGCAGAAGGTGGATACCATGAGGCCGATGCTGAAGAAGCCGGCGAGAAACACGGTAGACAGGCCGACCAGAAAGAGCATTCTGACGACGATCTCCGGGTAGAGAAACCGGCTGTCCGAGACGGCGAGCACGAGATAGAGGAGCAGGAAACCGATGAGGTACGCCATCGCCAGCACGCTGAATCCACCCAGGAATTTGCCCAGGATCACGCTGTCGCGCGGCACCCGGTTGGCCAGAACGGCTTTCAGGGTACCGCGCTCCTTCTCGCCGGCGATCATGTCGAACGCGAGCAACACCGCGAGGAGGCTGAAGACGATCTGCACCAGAAAAAGGAAGTCGAAGCTCCCGAAGGTCGACAGCATCGAGAATTCGAGCGCCTCGACGTTGCCGGGCGTGATCGCGCTCGTGCTCCGGCCGGAAGACACATCCTCGAACCGGAAATAGAGGGGCATGTACGGCTCGGTCCCGCGCGCGAGCACCGACAGGAGTTCCGGGGGGCGATACGCCCGGTTGTCGTATCGGTGATCTTCCTGCTGGTTGTATTCGGCGAACTGGCTGTCGAAGGCCGTTTTGCGCGCCTCGAAATACTGGTAGTTGATCAGCGCGCTCAGGGGCATGAGCACGATGCTGAAGACGGCCAGCGCGATAAACCGCTGGTTGAGCAGGCTATCGAGTATTTCTTTTTTGACGAGATGGGCGAGCATCGGTGCCGGCGGATGGTGTATGTTCGGCCTGTACGTCATCAATATGCTAAAAAAAGTGCACTTCGGCATGACACCTGACGAATTTCGCGCCCACGGCCGCGCGGTGATCGATTGGATCGCGGACTATTACGAGCGGATCGAATCGTTTCCGGTCCTGTCGCAGGTCGAGCCCGGCGCCATCCGGGCGGGGTTGCCGGCGCAGCCGCCCGAATCGGGCGAGCCGTTCGAACGGATGATGGGCGACCTCGAGCGCCTGATCCTGCCCGGCATCACCCACTGGCAATCTCCCAACTTCTTCGCGTTTTTCCCCGCGAACGCGTCCGGGCCGGCCATACTGGGCGATTTGCTGGCATCCGGTCTGGGGGTGCAGGGGATGTTGTGGGCGACGAGTCCGGCCTGCACCGAGCTGGAGACGCACGTGATGGACTGGCTCGTGGAGATGCTGGGGTTGCCGGCTGCCTTTTCGTCGGCCGGAGCCGGCGGAGGCGTCATCCAGGACACCGCCTCGAGCGCCGTCTTGTGCGCGCTGCTCGCCGGCCGGGAGCAGGCGACGCGGCACGCGACGAACGAGCGGGGTTGCGACGGGACGCTGACGGTGTATACGTCGCGCCACGCCCATTCCTCGATTGAGAAGGCGGCGAAGATCGCCGGCATCGGGCGGGCGAACGTGCGGCTGATCGACGCGGACGATACGTTCGCGATGCGGCCCGACGCGCTCGAACGGCAGATCGCGCAGGATCGGGCGGACGGGTTTACCCCGTGCTTCGTTGCGGCAACGGTGGGCACGACATCGAGCACGGCGATCGATCCCGTGGCGCGGATCGGGGCGGTGTGCGCCCGCGAGCGCATCTGGCTGCATGTGGACGCCGCGATGCTGGGGACGGCGGCCGTGTGTCCCGAATACCGCTGGATCCACGACGGACTGGAGGGGGCCGACAGCTACTGCTTCAATCCGCACAAGTGGATGCTCACCAATTTCGATTGCTCGGCGTTTTTCGTTCGGGATCGTAAGGCACTGATCGACACGTTTTCGATCTTGCCCGAATACCTCAGGAATCAGGCCAGCGCTTCCGGCGAGGTGATCGATTATCGGGACTGGCACATCCAGCTGGGCCGGCGCTTCCGCGCGCTCAAGCTATGGTTCGTGATCCGTCACTACGGCGTCGAGGGGCTACGCGCGTACGTTCGATCGCATGTCGAGGCGGCGCAGGCGTTTGCGGGATGGGTGCAGGCGGATCCCGATTTCGAGCTGGCGGCGCCGGCGCCGCTCAATCTGGTTTGCTTCCGGCATCGGGGGGGCGACGCGAAAAATCAGCAGCTGATGGAGGCGGTGAACGCGAGTGGCAAGATATACCTCACGCACACCCGACTGGATGAACGGTTTACCCTTCGCCTGTGTGTGGGATCGGCGCGGACGACGGTCGCGCATGTCGAGGCCGCGTGGCGGCTGCTGCGCGAGGTAGCCGGCAGGCCATGAATCTTCGCCGCGGGCCGCGGGGGCCGGGCGTTCGGCACTGTTATTGTTGTTTTTCTGGCATTTCATCGCGCAGTACCAGGAAGCCGGTTCCGGACCTGCGAACAAGATGCCTCGTGCAAGGTTTGTACGACGAGTTTATGTTGGCCAAGAATCCGTGACGACAGGTAGATACATCCGAGGTACGCAGCGCGTACGCCGCATTGCAGCAAAGCGAATCCTGATTGCTCGATAGAGCCGGCGGCGATGCGGCCTGGCCCGTCCCACACGCAAGCTATTGGTTGAACGAGATAGGCGTTTTTTGAGGTAAGCATTAATGAGAAATACAGTCCTGATATCGATTTTTGTCGCATGTCTTGTCGCGGTTGGAGCGGGGTGCGATGTTTTTAGCGGCAACGAGGATGCCGGCGTCGTGACGTTGAGCGGCCTCGTGGTGGATGCCGCGACGAGCGAGCCGGTGGTTGGCGCATTTCTTCAGATCCAGCCCCAGGGTTTGCTCGAAGAGACGGATGCCAACGGTCGGTACAGCGTGGATGTCGATATCGATAGCACGATGAACGTGACGATCATCGCATCGAAGAGCGGGTACTCGAACACCTCGACGACCGTGCTCGCGGTCGCCAATCGTGAAATCGATGTGGCCACCATCCGGATGTCGCCGACGTCGTCGGGCACCGACCAGGGTGGCCGCGAATCGGGCCGCGGTTCGAACATCCTCCTGCTCAACCAGTCGACCGATGTGATCGGCGTCCGGGAGAGCGGCTCGACCGAAGTGGCCGAAGTGGTGTTTCAGGTGACCGACTCGCTCGGCCGGCCGATCAACCTGGATAACGCCATCACCATCAATTTTTCGTTCGGCGTGGATCCGGGCGGGGACGCCTTCATCTTCCCGGAATCCGGCGTCACCAACAACGACGGCGTCGTGCGGACCAACGTATCGAGCGGGACGCGCGCCGGCGTGATCCAGCTGGTGGCCACGGCGAACGTGGGCGGGCGGACGATCCGTTCGCTTCCGGTCAACCTGACCGTGCATGGCGGCCTGCCGGACGACAATCACTTCTCGATCGGCATGACGCTGAACGAACCGTGCTGGCGCATCATCAACTTCCAGTCGCGCGTCGTGGGCGTGATCGGCGACCAGTACGGCAACCCCGTGCGTCCGGGCACGTCGGTGTACTTCACGACGACGGGCGGCGTGATCGAAGGCTCGGCGCAGACGGACGCGCTGGGCGTGGTGGGCGTGACCAAGGTTTCCGGAGCGCCGCATCCCGTGCATCCGACGTTTGGCCCCGGATACGGCATCATCACCGCATCCACCGCGGACCGCAATCAGCAGCAGATCACCGACGACGCGGTATTCTTGTGCTCGGGCACCGCCAACATCTTCGTGCCGCCGTCGCAGGGCGCGCTCGTCGTGAGCCGCGCGTACCAGTTCTTCGTCTATGACGAAAACCAGAATCCGCTGTCGCAGGGTTCGACGATCACGGTGCGCGCGAGCGGGGAAAACGTCGCGGCGTTCGGCAACACGGACGTGACGCTGTCGGACGTGCTTTTCGGCGGCACCGGCATCACCGAGTTTTCGTTCGGTATCCAGAACGGGGGCGCCGTGGATGACATGGGCAACCTGCTGCCTGAAAAGATCGAGGCGGTGACGATCAAGGTGGCCGGCCCGAACGGCAATGCCGAGCGCGTCATCCTCGCCAACGGCGCGGTGCTCAAGCGCGACGAATTCGGCAAGCTGGTGCCCGTCTACTGACCCTGGCAACGGACGCTTTTGAGGGAGACGATGGCTTTGCCGTCGTCTCCCTTTTTTGTTTGCCTCCCCGCGAGGCCCGGAGGGCCGGGATCCCCGCCGCTGAAAGGTCTGTATGTGTCAGGGCCTCCATCATCGCACCGCATGAACCCCATCCACGGCACCCTGCTCGCCATCCACATCGCTCCGCGTCGGGCGGCACCGATGGAAGCGCGTCAAGCGATTCGCGTGATTCCTGGCCAGGGACTGGAAGGGGACCGGTATGCGCTCGGCAAAGGCGGGTTGTCTCGCTGGGGTGGGCCGCATCGGGAGGTGACCCTGATCGCGCGGGAGGACCTGGATCGCATGGCCGAGGCCGGCGTGATGTTGCCGGCCATCGAGAGCCGGCGCAACCTGCTGGTAGAGGGGGTCGAGCTCGAGGCGTTGCTCAAGCGGGAATTCTGGATCGGCGACGTGCCGTTTCGCGGGATGCAGCGGTGTCAGCCCTGCAAATACCTGATGCGGGTGACCGGGCGGGACGACCTGTTGCCGGCCATGGTGGGTCGTGGGGGGTTGCGCGCGCGGGTGTTGACGGACGGGGTCGTCCGTGTGGGAGACCGTATCGGGGAGGCGCCGGCTACCAGCCGATAGAGCCGCCCCGTTTGCTCTGCGTGCCCAGTTCGAGGCGACTGATGCGCCACGTGCCGCCTTCATTGAACCAGGTCAGGCGCAGGGTGTAGGCGCCGGCGCGTATCCGTTTGCCGCCCTCGGAAAGCTGCCCGTCTCCCGCGTATGTGGCCACCGCTTCGCCGGTGGGCGTGATGGTAAACTCGGAAAGCGCAAGCCCGGAGCGGTCGGGCGAGGGGGTCGGGAAGCGCTGGGCATTGATGGCGCGGAGGAACGGCTCCGCACCGTAGGTTTCGCCGCTGGCGACGGCCTGGAAGCCGCGCTGCTCGCTCATGAGATCCCGGAGTCCGGATTCGTTGCCCTGGGTGAGCGCCTGGATAAGGCGGTCGGATGCGCCCACCACGGCTTCACGGGTGTCGGCTTCGGAGACGGTGCCGATCACGACCGGGCCTCCGGTGCATGAAAATTCCTGGCCACAACCGGATGCGAGGATCAGAAAGAGGCAGGCGATCCGCGATGCTGAACGGAAAGGAGCCGGTGAGCCGAGCATACGGGTTGCGGCATGGTTTGAAGGTCTGTGAAGGGCGGGGTCACCATCCGGGGATATCCGTGCGGGCCCGGCTGCGTGCGGCGTCGCCTTCTTTGGCGCCCTCCGCCACCTTGACATCGGCCTCGTCGCGGATGACTTCCCCCTGCGACATATGCACCTGGAGTAGGCGCCACACGCGGTCCGCCCCCTTCTGCCAGGCCGAGGATATCGATACGACTTCCTGATACACCTGGCCTTTTTTATAGGGCCGGGTGCCTCCGGGGAGATTGGGAAACTCGAGGAGCAGCGAATTCTCGGAGAGCACGAGCACGCCCTGGCAGTCGGTCTCGCTCGGCCATTTGATGTTTTGCAGATAACGCTGCATGGTCCGCAGCATCACGTCGTTCATCTCGGCGGACTGGCCGTTGATGGTGACGCGCAGATAGGGCTGCAGGAGCGACGGCAGGTTTTCGACGGTTTCGCCCTGCGCCGAGGTAGTCCCGGTCTGGCCGGCGGCGAAGGTGGCCTGCCCCCGAAACTTCTCGCAGAAGTCGCGCTTGGTCGCTTCGATCTGATAGGGCGTGAGGGTGCCGTCGGCGGAGGCGCGGTCCAGCAACGTACGGAGCGGATAGGTCGTGCAGCCTTCCGCGCTGCAACCCGCCAGCATGACACAGCCTAAGATCCAGAGGCAGGTTTTCGGGATTCGGTTCATAAGACGCCTTGCTCAACTCGTTGCATCTTGTACGACTTTACTTGAGAATCGTTCGGTTTTTCTGTTGCGCCGCATAAAGATCGCATTTTGAGGCAGCGTCAAAACGCAGACGTTTCCGCCGGCTAATCGTTCCCGCCGGCATCGACGGGCGCCGGCACGGCGGCGGCCGGCCCGACGGTCGTTTCGATCAGCGCGAGGATGCGCCGGTACTCGTCGGTCCAGCTGGACGGCTCGGTAAAACCGTGGTTCTCGACCGGGTACACCGCCATCTCCCAGCCGGTTTTGCCGAGTTCGATCAGCCGCTGCGCGAGCCGGACGACATCCTGGAAATGGACGTTGGTGTCGACCATGCCGTGCGCGATCAGGAGCGGGTCCTGGAGGCCGCCGGCGAAATAGATGGGAGAGGAGCGAGCATACGCGAGCGAATCCGTCTCCGGCGTATTGAGGATGTTCGCCGTGTAGGGATGGTTGTAATGCGCCCAGTCGGTGACGCTGCGAAGCGCCGCGCCGCCGCCGAAATGCTCCGGCTCCGTGAAGAGCGCCATCAGCGTGATGAATCCGCCATAGGAGCCGCCATAGATAAACACTCGTTCCGGGTCGATGCCGTAGGCCGATTCCGCGTAGCGCGAGGCGTCGACGAAATCCTGCAGGTCGCGGCCGCCCATGTGCCGGTAGATGGCGGTGCGCCAGTCGCGCCCGTACCCCGAGGAGCCGCGGTAGTCGACGTCCAGCACCAGATAGCCCCGGTCGGCCAGAAGGTTATGGAACATGTACTCGCGCTGGTAGCTGCTCCACCAGCGATGCACGTTTTGCAGGTAGCCGGCGCCGTGGACGAACAGGACCGCACCGCCGTTGGGAGTTTCCGGGCGGTAGATGCGCGCCGGCACCCGGGCCCCGTCCGAGGCCTCGATCTGCATGATGTCCGGGTCGCGCCAGGCATAGGCATTCCAGGCTTCGGTGGTGGAGTGGGTGATCTGGCGCGTCGTGCGGCCGGCGGCGAGATGGATCTCGGGCGGCTTGTTGCTATAGGAATGGCGGATGGCGAGCGTGCGCTCGTCCGGCGCGATGGTGACCTCGTTGTTGCCCGGCATCGTCGTGAGGCGGGTGCGTTTCCCGCCGGCGGCGGGCATGGCGTAGAAGTGCCGCTCGAAGGGAGATCCTTCGCTGCTGGTGAAGAACCACGTTTTGCCGTCGCGCGACAGCATCGGGTCAAACACCTCGAAGGGGCCCGAGGTCAGCGCCTGGATGGCGCCGGTCTCGACGTCGACGGCATAGAGGTGGCTGTAGCCGGTGGCTTCGCTCTGGAAATAGAAGTGGCGGTTGTCGCTCATCCATCCGTAGGCGTTGCTGCCGAAGCGCGACCAGGAGATGCCGGGGCCGGCGACCCAGGCATCGTCGGTTTGCCGGTCGAGCACCGTCAGCGCGCCGGTCTCTGGATGAAGCCGGGCCAGCCAGCGGTCCTTGTTGTCCGCAGCCCGCACTTCCACCACGGCGTAGGCGCCATCGCCGCTCCAGGCGATCCAGGTGGGATAGAGGTCCCGTCGTGTCTTCGCCGAATCGACCGCGGCGGCGCCGTCGCGCCGGAAGGCCGGCACGTCGTACGCGCCGGGGAGCTTGTGGAGGTCGACCATGAACGTCGTGTCTCGTTCGAGGTCCTGCACGTAGAGTTCGCCGGCGTCGTCGGCCTCGCCGACCTTTGAACGGGCGGACTGTGCCTCGGCGAAGCCATTCTCCGTCACGTAACGCATCACGGAGGTGCGTTCCGGTGTGCTCGGATCCCACAGGGTGAAGGTCACGAATCGTTCCGTGGGGTCGACGCCGAGGTCCTGGATCCGCTTTTTGCCGGTATAGAAGACGGGCGGGACATCCCGCAAGGCGTCCTGGCGTTTGCGGGCGTCGCGCCGTTGCGCCGTTTCCTCCTGTTGTTTCTGGACGTAGTCGAAGAGGCTTTTTTGCTGCTCGGTGAGGAAGTCGTCATTTGGCGATTCATCCTCGGATGGCGCCGAGCCCGGCCGCAGATCGGTCAGCTGGGCGATGGAGCCGGCCGCGAGGTCAAGCCGGTAGATATTGTCGTTCAGGACGAACTGGACGGTCCGGTCGCCGGGACCGAAGCGGGGACTGGTTTCCACGCCGCGCGTGTCGGTCAGCCGGCGCGACCGGCCGGCGGTGCGGTCGTAGAGCAACAGGTCGCCGTCGCGGGTGAAGATCATGCGATTCCAGGACGCGTCGAAGACGCGCTCGCCGTGGCGCCAGCCGGCGAAGCGGGGCGGCAGGTCGCGCTGCGCATCCAGCGGGACACGGACCGGCTCTTCCTGATCGACGCCGATCGCGAAGAGGGAGTCCGAGGCAAAGGCTCCGAGCGGATTCCACGCGAAGTAGAGGGTCCGGCCATCGAGCGTCCAGTACGGTTGCTCCGGCGACGCGCCGACCCACGTGTTCTGATCCTGCATGATCATCGGGACGGTCAACTGGAGCGATTGCGCCAGCGCGGCGGGGGCAGTGGCCAGGAAAACCAGCGAGAGCAGGGCGCGGTGCTTCATACGGATCGGAGCGGTTGGGACAGGAACGGGGCGAATATACGGCAGACCACACCGCCGGCGTCAAAACGGCTCAATTTCGAGGATAGTGTGACGAACTTGTAGAAAGAACCGCGTGTCCGGCCCCGGAAGCGCTACCATTTTGGTGTCAGGTTGCTTGCGTCGTGGGCATGCGGTTATCTTAATCGACGCACACGTTTTTCTGGCATACCGTTGCTGGCCCAGGCACGACGTCGTCGCCCCATCAGGGAAGTGGTTCACTTGAGAAGGCGACCGGCGTAGAGAAGTCCCCCGAAAGGATTTCTTCCAGAAGAAACGACCCTGAACGCCCGTGTTCAACATCGAACACGGGCGTTTTTTTGTGGGAAAAAGCCGGCGTTTCGGGGTGCAAGTAACCCCCTTTTACTATCAGGTATCATCCCCTGTAGCTACATGTTTTTATCTGTTACCGTCTTGTAGAAAGTGGTGCTGGAACCCCTTTCGGAAGCGCTACCGGGTTGCGTGGGCATTGCCATTGGAAAGAGGGGCCGTCTATATTCGGCCCAGTCGATGTTATACGTCTTCAAAGCCGATCACCCGTCATGAACATTGCGCCACGGTACCTGGGAGCACGAATGTGTTGTTGTTGTCTTGCGATGCAGCATGCCGCTCCCGCGCACCCGTCCTGGCGTTTTTCCGGATGATATCGACACCTGTTCGATAGCTGATTCGACGCCCACGGCCGCGCAGGCCCTGGGCGTTTCTTTTTTCCCCCTTTTGCCAACCCGAAGTCTACCGCGATGGAAGTCACTACCTGGAAATCTCTGCTCGAAAGCCGGCTCGCCGCCGACGCCGCGCGCGAAATCGATCTGTTCGAGGGGCAGATGGCATTGCGGCGGATCGGCAAGGTGGACGAAAAGGTGTTCGCCGAGACGCGTCTCCGCTGGGGCATCTACGGCCAGCGCTACGACAATGGCCAGCGGCACGACGGCCAGGAGTCGCGCACCCTCGCGTTTCCCACGGACCTCACCAAGGGGCCGAACACCCTGTGGGACGCTCCCGGCATGCAGCGGATCAAGCTGCCTTACGGCCGGATGACGCCGGCCCAGATGGATGTGCTCGCCCAGGTGGCCGACGCCTACTCCGACGGGATCCTCCACGTGACGACCCGCCAGGACATCCAGCTGCATTTTGTCCACATCGAGGACACGCCGGATCTCATGCGGCGTCTGGCGGCGGTGGGGATCACGACGAAGGAGGCCTGCGGCAACGCCGTGCGCAACGTGACGGGCTGCCCGCTGGCCGGCGTGTGCCACACCGAGCCGTTCGAGATCTCGGGATACGCCCAGGCGCTGACCGAATTCCTCATGGGGCACGACGATACCCAGGATTTCGGACGCAAATTCAAGATCGCTTTTTCGGGATGCGAGGCGGAGGCCTGCGGGCTGGTGAAGATGCACGACCTGGGGCTGCTGGCGCGCATCGAAACCGTCGACGGCGTGGCCACGCGCGGTTTTACGGTCTATATCGGAGGGGGGCTCGGCGCGATCCCCCACCAGGCGAAGATCCTTACTCCGTTCATCGAGGAGGAGCGGCTGCTGCCCCTCTCGCAGGCGATCGCCCGGGTTTTTGCCCGGCACGGCGAAAAGCGGAACCGGAACCAGGCGCGCATCAAATTCCTCGTGGCGAAGCTCGGCATCGACGCGTTCCGCGATCTCGTGTTCGAGGAGCTGGAGACACTGCCGTTTGACGAACGGTGGACGGGGCTCGTGGCGAAATACCGCGACACCCGGGACACTCCGCTGCGGCCGGCCTCGGCGCTGGCCGACGGCCCGCGGCCCGCGGGGTTTGAGGACTGGCGCCGCACCAACGTCTACGCCCAGCGGCAGCCCGGCTATTCCGTCGTCACCGTCCGTCTTCCGCTCGGCGACCTGACCGCCGCGCAGCTGTTCGATCTCGCCGACATCACCCGCCGCTTCGCCGGCGAAAACGCGCGGACGACGGTCGACCAGAACATCGTGCTGCGCTACATACCGGACGGGGATCTGCCCGATGTCTATGCGGCGCTCACGGCGGCCGGCCTCGGCACCGCCGGCGCGAACGGCATCGTCGACATCACGGCCTGCCCGGGCACCGACACCTGCAAGCTCGGCATCGCCTCGTCGCGCGGGCTCGCCGGCGAACTGATGCGCCGGCTCGAAGCGCGCTGGACCGACCTGCCGGCGATCGTGCAGGACCTCAACATCAAGATCAGCGGCTGCTTCAATTCGTGCGGCCAGCACCATGTGGCCGACATCGGCTTTTTTGGCAACAGCCGCAAGGTGGGCAGCTACAAGGTGCCGCACTTCCAGGTCGTGCTCGGCGGGCAGTGGTCGGACAACGCCGGCAGCTACGGCATGGCGGTCGGCGCCGTGCCGGCACGGCTGGTGCCCGACGTCGTCGACGCCGTCTCCCAGCGCTTCGTGGCGGACCGGGAGGGCGAGGAGTCGTTCCAGCACTGGGTGGCGCGCCTCGGCAAGCAGGGTGCGCGCGGACTCATCGAGCCGTTCATGATCACGCCCGATTTCGCGACGCAGCCGGACTTCTTCTCGGACTGGGGCGATCCGCGGGTCTATACGCTGAACGACCTCGGCATCGGCGAGTGCGCCGGCGAAGTCGTCTCCCTGTTCGAACTGGAAGTCGCACGCGCCGAATCGGAGAGCTTCGAGGCGCAGCTCGCGCTCGAGCGCGGCGACGGCGCGGATGCCGTGGCGCGCGCGCACAGGGCGATGCTGTCTGCGGCGCGCGGGCTGCTCCGCTCGCAGAATGTGGACATCGGCGATACCGAAGAGACGATTGTGCCGGCATTCGAAACCCACTTCGTCGAAACCGAACGCTTCTTCGATCCTTTCGCCGGCGCCAAGTTCGCGCGCTACCTGACCGGCTGGGTCGCCCCGGGCGCCGGACCGGTGCCCATCGATGTCGCCCGGCAGCGCATCGAGGAAGCGCAACTCTTTATCGAAGCCGCCCATGCATGCGACATGCGCATGCAGACGCCCGCCACGCCTGTGCCCGTCGCGCCGGCAGTGCCGCGCCGCGCGCCGGTTCTTCCCCCACGGATCTAACCCGAGACGCCCATGAAACCGCATCGCATACAGGTTCGCTTTGTTCTGGACGTCCCCGAGACGTTTTCGCCCGGGCATGTCGTGCCCGTGTTTCACCGTTGGATTCGCGAGGGGCGGACCGACATCGTGCTGCTCGACGTGGCCGACTACCGGCACGTGCATCGGGGCCCGGGCATCGTCCTGGTGGGGCACGAGGCCGATTTCGCCGTCGATTCCGCCGGCGGCACGCTCGGGTTTCGCTACACCCGGAAGCGGGACGTAGCCGGCACGCTGTCGGGCGCCGTCGCCCAGGCCCTGGTCGCCGCCGCCGCCGGCGTCCGGACGTTGCTGGAGGATCTCAAGGCGTCGCCGTCGATCGTGCGGGCCGACGCCTTCGAACTGACGCTGGTCGATACGCTGCATTACCCGAACGACGAGGCGAGCCTGCAGCAGGTGTCGGAGACGCTCGGACAGCTGTTTGCCGGCGCGGGCCTCGGGGCGCCGCGGACGGCGCGAAGCGCGTCCGACCCGCGCGGGCCGCTCGCGCTCCAGGTATCGGTCGCCGGCGTGACCGGCGTGCGCGTCTACGAGGATGCGCTGGCCGCCCTCTTGCAGACGGAGGCGTTGCATGAGGCCGCATAAACGAACCGGCACGGTCTACCTCGTGGGCGCCGGCCCCGGCGACCCCGAACTCATCACCGTCCGCGGCCTGAACGCCATCCGGACGGCCGACGCGCTCGTCTACGACCGGCTGGTGCATCCCGCGTTGCTGGACGAAGCGCCGGCGCGCGCCGAGCGCATCTATGCCGGCAAGGCGCCGGGCAGCGTGGCGATGGAGCAGGCGGACATCGAACGCCTGCTGGTGCACCTGGCGCACCGGCACGAACGCGTCGTGCGGTTGAAGGGCGGCGACCCGTTCGTGTTCGGCCGCGGCGGCGAAGAAGCGCTGACCCTGCGCGAGGCAGGCATTGCGTTCGAAATCGTGCCCGGCATCTCCAGTTCGATCGCGGCGCCGGCGTATGCCGGCATCCCGGTCACGCATCGCGAACGCGCGCGCGGGTTCACCGTGGTGACCGGGCACACCTGCCGGCCCGACGAGATGCCCGACTGGGCCGCGCTGGCGCGCGCCACGACGCTGATCGTCCTCATGGGGCTCGGCCGTCTCCGGGAGATCGCCGGCGGGTTGCTGGCCAACGGGCTTTCCGCCGAGACGCCGGTCGCCGTCATCTCCCGCGCCGCCACGGCGCAGCAGGAGACCGTCGGCGGCACGCTGGCCACCATCGCCGAGCGGGCGGCGCACCTGGCCTCGCCGGCGACGATTGTCATCGGCGAGGTGGCGGCGATTCATGAACGGCTGGCCTGGTACGATACTTCAGACACGGCGGGCATCGAGCGGATGCGCGCCCCCTTTTCAGATCATCTAGTGGCGCTCTCTGCCTGAGGATTCGACGTATGGAACACCCTCACTGGACACCCAAACAGCTGAAGGCGCTTCAGGCCGATCTCGAGTCGGCTTCTCCCCGCGCGATTTTGCAGTGGAGCTACGAGACGTTCGGCGATGACGTCGTGATGGCGACGGGTTTCGGCACATCGGGCATCGTATTGACGCATATCCTCAGCGAGCTGCGGCCCGGGTCGGACGTGTTTTATCTGGACACCGATCTCCTCTTCCCTGAGACCTACGCGCTGCGGGATCAGCTTGCTTCGCAGCTGGACATCCACTTCGTGCGCGTGCACGGCGGGTTGTCGGTGGCGGATCAGGACGCGGAGCACGGGCCGGCGCTATGGGAGCGCAACGCCAACCAGTGCTGCTTCCTGCGGAAGGTGCTGCCGCTCCGCTCGTTTCTGCAGGGCCGGGAGGCCTGGATCACCGGCATCCGCCGGGACCAGGCCAGGACGAGGGCGCGGGCGTCGGTGGTCGACTGGGATCCGGCGAACCAGCTCATCAAGATCAATCCGCTGGCCTACTGGACGTCGGAAGACGTGTGGTCGTATATCCGGCTCAACGAGTTGCCGTACAACACGCTGCACGACCGCGGATATCCCAGCATCGGATGCATGCCCTGCACGCGGGCGGTGGGCGCCGGCGAGCACGAGCGCTCGGGCCGCTGGGCCGGGCTGGACAAGGTCGAGTGCGGCATCCATCTCAATACCCAGGCGGCATGAACGTCTATCCGATCCTGCTGAACGACCTCTCGGGCCGGCGTTGCGTCGTTTTTGGCGGCGACCACGAGGCCGAACGCAAGGCGCTGGAGCTTCGCGAGCACGGGGCCGACGTGACGGTCGTCTATCCCGCGCTGACGCCGGCCTTGCAGGCGGCGGTCGACGCCGGCGACGTGTCGTGGAGGGCGCGGCGCTATGAAGCCGGCGATCTCGCCGATGCGTTTCTCACGATCGTGTCGTGCCGGTACGAAGGGGAAAAGAAGCCGATCTGGGAAGAGGCACAGCGCGAAAAGGTGCTGATCAACGCGATGGACGACGTGCCGCATTGCTCGTTCGTGGCCGGCTCAGTGATCCGGCGCGGCCCCCTCGTGGTCACCATCTCCACCAGCGGATGCGCGCCGGCGCTGTCGGTCCGGCTGCGGCAGCGGTTCGAGCAGGAGTTCGGCCCCGAATACGGCGAATTTCTGGAGATGATGGGGGCGTTGCGGACCGAGATGATGCGCCGTTTTCCGGATTTCGAGACGCGTCGGGAGCGGTGGTACCGGCTGGTGGATAGCGACATCCTGGAGCGCCTGCGCGAGGAAGATCGCGACGGCGCGGCGCGGCAGGTCGAGGCGATCCTGGCGCCCGCGGCGTGAGACCCGGCGCCGCAGCCACTTCACGGCGCACGCCGGCCGGCGCGGAGCGCGTGTGAGCCGGCCTTAAAAAACCTCCAGGCGGATTTGGAAATCCGCTTTTTTGTTGGGATAATTGGGGAGGTTTTCGGCGTCTGTTGCAAACGCACGGAACCGGCACAGCATCGGCACAGCACCCACGTCTGCCCATTATCCTACCGGATTCCGATCGTTTGCTGGCTCGTGCCCGTATCGTCGCGTGCGTACCCACGTGCGTTATTACGTGCACCCTATTCCATCGTGCGCCGGCCACCTGCTCCTTGATCGCCCTTACAAGATCTATCGCCTAGATGTTCGCCAAACGCGCATCCTTCAAGCCGGCTGCCGTTCCGCTGGCTCTATTCGCACTCGTCCTCTGCCTCCTTGCGCCCGACGCACTCCACGCCCAGTCCAAGCGCTTTCAGGACACCCCCGCGGCGCCTGAACTCGACGCGGCGGCGCTGACGCGTATCCAATCGGTCATACAGGCCCATCGGGAAGCGCGCGCGGTCGGCGTTCAGACGGCCTCGAAGGGCGGACGGCGGACGCCGCCGGCCGTCAACAGCGCGAGCCGGCTCGACGTGGTCTATACCGCCCGGTATGTCGATACCGCCCCGGCCGTCGCCTTCTCGTTTCCCGACGAGGCGCACGATTTCTGCCGCGCCGAATTCGATCCCACGGCCGATCAGGACTATACGCTGGCCTCCACGCTGACCTCCGGCAACACGCTGACCGTGCAACTGGACTGGACCGCCAACGACGGCACGGTGACGGACTTCGACCTGTTTCTGTTCGATCGCAACGGCCAGATCGTGGGCGACCCGACCGGGCTCCTTCCCGACGGCGCGTACGGCGATGCCTCCCAACTGGCCGGCGCACCGCCGACCGAGGTCGCCTTCGTGACGGCTTCCGGCGGAGATGAACCGGTTTACGCCGTCGTCGACCGATTCCGGGGTACCGGCGATGCCCAGCTAACGCTTTCTTTCACGGGCGACGACGGCACCTTCGTCGTGGATGAATATGTAGGCGACGATTTCTTCACCCACATCGACGCCGTCGCCGATGCCGTGATCGGGTTGCTGCTCGACGGGGCGGCGCTCGATCTCGACGCCGTGCCCTCGCCGCGGCCGAATTTTAACGCAGCGTTTAACACGGACGGCTGCGCCCGGAGCGTCACGTTCCACCTCATCAATCAGGCCACGGGCGATACGCTCGTCGTGTCGACCGACGACCTCGCGCCGTTTGCGGCGCTGGGCGACGACGCCGGCGACTTCACGCCGTTCGATCTGGCCGGCGGCTCGTACATCCTCGAAGCCATCCCCTACGGAGGGCCGGGCGGCACCGGCGCCGCCGGGACGCCGCTGAGCGTCGGCTTTACCGTCGCCGAGACGGCCGCGCCGGGCATCGGCGGCTTCACGCTGATCGACGCCGATACCGACGCGCCGGTCGACGGCTACGACCCCATCGCCGAAGGCGCCGTGCTGGATCTCACCGTGCTGCCCCCGAACCTCAACATCCGCGCGAACGCGATCGACCCGCAAGGGGTCATCGGCAGCGTGGTGATGGCGCTCGTCCGCTCGGACGGCGGCGTGGGCGGCGAAGCGAACGCGACGGACGACACGGCCCCGTACAGCGTCTACGGCGACACGGCCGGCGATTTTCTCCCGGGCGGCCTCGATATCGGCGCGTACACGTTGACCGGGACGCCCTTCGCCGGCGCCGGCGGGCAGGGGACGCCGTTCGATGGCGCGACGCTGAACTTCAGCGTGATCGGACCGCGGATCGAGAGCTATACGCTCATCGATGCCGGCGCGGATGCGCCGATTCCGGAATACGACCCCATCCCCGATGGCGCCGTGCTCAACCTGGCGGCGCTGCCGGCGAGCCTGAACATCCGGGCCAACACCCGCGACCCGCAGGATATCCTCGAGAGCGTCAAGTTCACGCTGTCGCTCAACGGTGCCGTCGCCCGCACATCGACCGAGCGCGCTCGGCCGTATTCGCTGTATGGCGACTTCAACCAGGCCGTGCAGGGGACGGACACGTCGATCGACGTCGATCCGCCCAACATCCCCAACTATGGCGTGTGGCCCTCGCCGCTGAACGGGTCGTACAGCCTGCTCGGCATCCCGTACGACAACGACACGCCGAGCCTGGGCCGCGCGTACGGACCGCTCACGGTCAACTTTTCGATTATCAATTCGCCGGCCGGCGCGGCCCCTCCGCAGGGTGTGCTGACCAACTACCCGAATCCGTTCAACCCGACCACCACGATCCGCTTTGCGCTCGCGGAGGCCCAGCCCGTGAAGCTGCGCGTGTTCGACGCCGTGGGCCGTGAGGTGCGCGTGCTGATCGATGGTACGGTCGACGCCGGCGCCCACGAAGTCGAATTCAACGCCGGCACGCTCGCCAGCGGGCTCTATCTGTATCGCCTCGAAACCCGGGCCGGCGTGCAGGTGCGGCCGATGGTCCTGATGAAATAGTTGATGGCCGATCGACCGCGATCGACCCGTATCCCACCCGCCCCCACTTATGAAAAACAGGATGTTTTCGAAGATATCGTGCTTGCGGTCCCTTGCGATGGGCATGCTGGCGCTCGGGTCTCTGGCCGTACCGCGTGCCGGTCTGGCGCAGAGCGATTGCCAGGGGCCGACCACCGTCACCGTCCGGCTGTTTCCACTGGGGCCGGCGTACAGCGACATGCAGCGGACGGTGGAGTGCAACCTGGCACAGGTGCTCTCTGCGATCGACGAGCAGAAATACCAGCGGACGACCTACATCACGGTCGACGCCGCGCAGAAGGTGGTGGACGAGGTGATGGGCCAATACCGCACGCGGCAGTCCCTCTACCGGGCGCTCCTGGTGCCGCATCTGACGGACGATCGGGTGTACGAGGTGCGCGGCATCCACGTGCAGTCGCTTGAAGACGGGACGGAGCGCCAGCCGCAGCTCGCCTTCACGCTCGACGCCGAGGGCAAGATCACCGGGGTCGAGATCGTCGACAACGCGGCGCGCCAGCGGGAGCGCGAGCGGTTGCGGGGTGCATTTCGGGGGATGTCCGACGCGGATGCCCGCCTGAAGGTGCTGGAGATGGTGCAGGACCTCGAGTCCGCCTACGCCCAGGAAGGTGCGCAGGCGATCAACAGGAGCCTGCGCGAGCAGCTGACCGACGCCTTCGTCGTCGTTTCCAAGCTGTCCAACGCCGGCCGCGCGTCGGAAAAACGCTATCCCGCCAGCCAGTACGCGGACGCGTTCACCCGGGCGGTGCAGTCGCAGCGCAACCCGGAAGTCACCTTTGAACAGATCCGCATCTATCCCCAGAAAGATGAGCGCAACGCCGTGATTCCGAATCGGTATCACGCGACGTTCCTCCAGCATTTCATGTTTCCGCCCCGCGGGTATCTGGATTCGGATTACATCTCGCTGGACATCCAGCTGGTTGATGACGGCTCGATCGAGCTGCGCCGCGCCGGCCGTGGGTCGTTCACCGTGGTGAGCATCCCCTCGCTCGCCGAGATCACCAACGTGGACGATCTGCCGGTGGACCTCTCCACCCCGCACGATTTCGTCAACGTGTCGCAGCAATACCATTATCTGCGCGTTGGCGGCATCTGGTACGCCGCCCAGGACCTGCGCGTCACCCCCGACCAGGTGGTCCAGCGCGACACCCTGATCGTGGAGCTGGAGCCGCGCGACTTGCAGATCCGGATCACGACGACGCCTGCCGATGCCGCGATGACGGTCAATGGCGTGTCGCGGAGCTTCACGAACGGCGGTCTGTTCACGGTGCCGGCGGCGAGCCTGGAGCCGGTCGCCGGCCGGCCGAACGCGCGCCGCGTGGCCTTCGCGTTTTCGCATCCCTACTACGAGGCCTCGGTCAAGGAACTCGAGTTCGAAGGGCCGGACGGCGTCGAGCCGCTCGTGGTCCATCTCCAGCGGCTCCGCGGGACGCTCGACGTGACGACCGCGCCCGCCGGTTCGGAGGTGCTCGTCGATGGCGAACCGGCCGGCGTGGGCCCGCTGTCGACGTCGCTCGAGGTGACCGGTACCGACCGCGCGCCCTACATGGTGTCCGCCCGGAATACGGCGTGCCTGCCCACCGAAGTGGCGGAAGAGTGCGCCCTCATGATTCCTTCGGCGCCCGTTCCCGTGACCATCGACGCCCAGACGCCCACGCGCCTGTCGATCGATCTGAAGCCGCTTATTGTACGTAACGAGACCACGACGGCCGACATCGACGCCGCCCTGACGCGGGAGGGATCGTCGCTGATCGTGCGGTACGACATGGCCGACCGCGACGGCAAGAGCCGGCGCTACACGGTCGATTTCGGGCTTCGCGATGCGACGGGCGCCGCGCTCGGCACGCCGGCATCGCTGCAGTGCATCGAGACCGAGGCGGCCTGCCTGGGCTCGGGGCTGGATTCCGGCGCATACGGCTTCGTGTGGGACATGAGCGCGTACCCGGACGCCACGCCCGTGCTGACGCTGCGCAAGAAGCGCTCGCGCCTGCCCTACTTCCTCCTGCCGGCTGCCGCCGGCGTGGCCGCCGCCTTCATTTTCCCGAGGACGGGCAGCGGCGGCCTTCCGTTCCTGCCGCCGCCGCGTCCCCAGTAACCTGTTTTTAACCTAGTCAGTAGTGCCGATGCCTACGCGTACGCACGTTTCTCGCCTGTTGAACATCCTGGCGCTGGTATGCCTCGTGCCAGCCACGGTGGCCGCCGCTCAGGTAGGGCAGCCGCCCGCCGATCCGCCCGCCCTGGCGTTGCCGGCGGACCAGGACACGCTGTATACCCTCACGCCGCCGGTCCGGCTGGAGTGGGCGGAAGTCGCCGGCGTCGGCACCTACGAGGCGCAGGTCTTCACGGTGCCGGCGGTGGACGGCGTCGAGCCGCTGCCGTTCCGGTCGCGCACGCTCCAGGATCCGTTTTTCGAACTCCCGAGCGCGGACCTGCTTGCCATCGCGGATACGGCGCGGACCTTCACCTATTACTGGCGCGTCCGGGCGCGTAACAACGAAGGCGAAGGGCCGTGGAGCGAGGTGTGGGCGTTTACCCTCGATCTGCGTCCGTCCGTCGGCCCGATCGCGGCGCAGTTCGTGGACGAATTGCAGGAGCTGGCCTTCGTCGCGCCGGCCTCCGATCCGCTGGGCGGGGCGCTCGCCTTCAGCCTGGATCCCGCCTCGCTCGCGCTCGGCATGACCATCAACCCGGACACGGGGGCGTTTTCGTGGACGCCGACCGAGGCGCAGGGGCCGGGCACCTACCCGGTCACGGTCTTCGTCACGGCGGAAGACGGCACGGTGGTCTCCACCGCGTTCGAAATCACGGCCGGCGAGGTCAACGCCGCGCCCGTTCTGGCACCGATCGGCGACCGGCAGGTCAACGCCAACGCGGAGCTGACGTTTACGGCGGTGGCGACCGACGAGGACGTGCCGGCGAACACGCTGACGTACAGCCTCGACCCCGACGCCCTGGCGCTCGGCATGACGATCGATCCGGCTACCGGCGTATTCAGCTGGACGCCCGACGAAACCTACGACCCCGGCGTCTACCCCGTGACGATCACGGTCACCGACGACGGTCAGCCTGTCCTGTCGGCTTCCGAGACGATCAACGTCCAGGTCGGCGAGCAGGGCATCCCGCCGGTCCTCGATCCCGTCGCCGCGCAGACGCTGGACGAGGGGCAGACGCTCAACCTGACCGTCAGTGGTTCGGATGGCGATACGCCGCCGGATAGCCTGACTTTTACCCTCGACCCGGCCTCGCTCGCGCTGGGCATGACGATCGCCGGCATCGACTCGACCTCCGCCCTCATCGCGTGGACGCCCACCGAGGAACAGGGACCGGGTGTCTATACGGTCACGCTGACCGCGACGGACGACAGCGGCGCGCAGCTCTCCACGTCGCTCACGTTCGACATCACCGTCAACGAAGTGAACGTCGCCCCGGTGCTGGACGCGATCGGCGATCAGGCCGGCGCGGCCAATACGGAAATCGCCTTCACCGCCACGGCGACGGACAGCGACGTGCCGGCCAATACCCTGACGTATGCCATCGACGACGCCGCGATCGCGCTGGGGATGACGATCGATCCGGTTTCCGGCGCGTTCACGTGGACGCCCGACGAGACCTACGACCCGGGCGCCTATCCCGTCACCGTCACCGTGACCGACGACGGCGCGCCGCCCCTGTCCGATTCGGAGACGATCCAGGTGCGCGTCGGTGAAGTCGGCCTCGCGCCGGCGATCGATCCGATCGCGGATCAGCAGATCGACGAAGGTTCGACGCTTGTGCTCTCCGTCTCGGGTTCGGATGGCGACACGCCGCCGGACAGCCTGACCTTCACCCTCGACGAGGCCTCGCTCGCGCTCGGCATGACCATCGCCGGCATCGATTCGACGCACGCCACGATTTCGTGGACGCCTTCGGAAGCGCAGGGGCCGGGCACGTACGCGGTCACCCTTCGCGCCACGGACGACAGCGCCGGCGCGCTGTTTTCCGAGGCCACCTTCACCGTTTCCGTGGCGGAAGTGAACGCCGCCCCTGAACTGGCCGACATCGAAGACCAGGCCGTGACCGCCCTGCAGACGATCGCGATCCAGGCAGCGGCCACCGACCCCGATCTGCCGGAGAACACCCTTGTCTATCGGCTCGACCCCGCCTCGGAAGCGCTGGGGATGACCGTGGATGCGGCGACGGGCGCCTTCAGCTGGACCCCCGGCGGCGCCCTGGTCGGCGCCACGCCGTCGGTCACGCTGTACGTCGACGACCGGCCCGCCGGCGATCCGGTGCTGCTTACCGACTCCACGACGTTCACCATCACCGTCGATGGCGGCGCCCCGACGCTCGGTACGCCCGACGGCGCGTGCAGCGCGCTGGCGGAGTTTCCGCTGACCTGGGCCGAGCTGCCCACGGCCGACCAGTACATCGTCGAGATCGACATCACCCCCGGCTTCACCAATCCGGTGCGCGAGACCGTATCGGGGCCGCCGTTTTCGGCCGGCCTGTCCGGTTTGAGCGAAGATCAGGTGTATTACTGGCGCGTGACCGGGTTGAACAGCGTGGCCGGCGTGGCCGGCGTGCCGTCGGATTTCCGGACGTTCTCGCGCTGGCCGGCGAACATCGCGCTGGCGCACACCCTGACGTACCCGAAGGCCACCGAGTCGGGCGACTTCCGGATGGTGAGCGTGCCCGGTCAGGCGCAGGGCCTCCAGCTTGCCGCTACGTTCCCGGGGCAGGCGGAGGGTGTGGACTGGCGCGTGTTCCGCGACAACAGCGTCAACACCTCGTATCCGATCTACCTTGTGCAGTACGAACCGGGGCAAAACGCGTCCGAATTCCAGTTTCAGCCCGGCGTGGGCTACTGGGCCATCAGCACGAGCGCGTGGACCGTTCCCGGACAGTCGGTCGCTTCCGTGCCGCTGGATCAGGCCACGTCGTCGTTCTTCGGCATCCCGCTGAACCAGGGGCCGAGCGAAAACGACGCGCGGTGGACGATGATCGGCAACCCGTACGATTTCCCGGTGAGCTGGCAGGCGATTCGCGAGGCGAACGGCCTGACGGCCGGCGACGATCTGTGGGACTGGACCGGCCAGCAGTATGAGTCGGTCGACCTCATGGTCCCCTACAAGGGCTACTACTTCTTCAACCGCCCGAACCTGCCGCAGCTGGTCATGCCCTGCGACCTTCGGCTGACGCCCGGCGCGGCGACGGTGGCCCGGCCCGACCTCGAGCAGCATCTCGATCTGAAGATCGCGGCGCAGGTGGATGGCCAGGATGTGGCGGTTTCGTCGGTTCGCGTCGGCATCCACGCGGAAGCCGGCAACACGGTGGATGCGTTCGACCGGTTCGTTCCGCCGGCCTACTTCGAGCAGGAGCGCCTGACGCTCGTGAACGAAGGGATGGACATGCGGTACCCCTTCCTCGCCCAGGAAGCCCGCGGCGATCTGGGCGACGGGCAGACGTTTGATGTCGAGCTGAAGGCGACGCCGGGCAAACCGGTCCGCGTGCAGCTGGACGGGCTGGCCGCGTGGGCCGGCGCCGGCGCGCTGCTCATCGATCCGGTGCTCGGGCGCTCGTACGATCTTGCCGCGAGCCCGGAAATCCGCCTTGAGCCGACGACGGAATTCTCCCGGTACCAGTTGCTGGTCGGCGGCGCGGCGTTTCTCGAGGAGGCGCGCAGCGAACTCGTCCCCACGGAATTCCGCCTGCTGCAGAATTACCCGAATCCGTTTGCGGATCAGACGACCATCGAATACGCCCTGCCCGAATCCGGTTTTGTGCGGATCGCGGTGTACAACGTCCTCGGCCAGCGCGTTCGCGCGCTGGTGAGCCAGGCCCAGGATGCCGGCCTGCATCGCGTGCGCTGGGACGGCCGTGGCGATGCCGGCGAATCGGTGGCGAGTGGCGTGTACTTCTACGTCTTCGAGTCCGACGCACACCGCGCGACCCTGCAAATGGTAAAAACCCGATAACGCCCTGAACCGAGGGGCGGGCAGCGGTTCGCCCCTCGACCTCCAGGCCGGTAGCCCCTCCCCATACCCGATTTTATGAAACGCACCATCGCACTCATCGCCTTACTGGCCGGCTTTGCCGGCGCCTCTCAGGCCCAGGACTACCGGGGTCGGCTGGACGTGACGCCGTATTTCGGGGCGCTGGTGCCAACGAACGATGTCGTGGCAGCCGGCGGGGTGGGCTCGGGCTCGCCCGTGGCGAAGCATGAAGTCAATGTCGTCTTCGGCGGCAAGCTCACGTACTGGTTCGGTGAAGCGATCGGGATCGAGGCCGACCTTGCCCACGCGCCGAATGCCCTCGAAAGCGAAGCGTTCGGCATTCCGGGCACGGTGGACGCCCAGTTTTTTGTGTTCGACGCGCGCATCGTGCAGGCCTTCGCCCGCGATAACCAGTCCGCGGCGCTGCTGCTCAGCGGCGGCCTCGGATTTTTCGCCACGTCGTACGATCAGTTGGACATGACGACGGGCGGTCTCGGCGTGCTGGGGATCGGTCTGCGGCTGCCGCTCGGCGGCGTCGCCCTGCAGCTCGAGGCCGAGGATTACATCTCTACAACCCGCTGGGAGCTGCGGGACGGATCAAAAACCGACAAGGAAATGCAGAACGATCTTCGCTTTTCCGTCGGCGTGGCGATTCCGCTGATCCGGTAACCCATCCCCCGCATCTCGGCCGCCGCGCCCGTTCGGGCAACTCTGCGGCGGGCATTCCGTAGGCGCAAAAAAAAGAAACCCGACGGGTGGTTTACGGACCGCCGGCGGGTCTCCATGTTACGTGTTTCAATAAACGGACTCCACAATGCAGCCATTCCGAACCCTGCTTTCCCTTCTTCTGGTCGTCACCGCGTTTTCGGCCTGTAAATCCACCGAACCCGTCCAGACACCCGATGCCGGCGTCGTCGCCCTGGCATCGATGCCCATGGAAGAACGTCTCGTTCAGGCCCATATCCAGGCGCTGGGCGGCATGGAAAACCTCAAAAACGTCCAGAGCATCACCATGCAGGCCGAGGTGTCGATGATGGGGATGAACATGCCGCTGAAGATGTACATGAAGCGGCCCGGGATGATGCGCAACGAAGTGGACGTGACCGCGATGAACATGAAGATCGTGACGGGCTACGACGGCACGACGGCGTGGACGATCAACCCGATGATCGGGCCGGGCGCCCAGGTGCTCGCCGGCAGCCAGGCGCGGGGTGTCGTCGAACAGGCGCAGATCGATGGGATTCTGGTCGATTATGCGGAAAAAGGATACACCGTGACCTTCCTGGGCGAGGAGGCCGTCGGCGGAAAGCCGGCGCACAAGCTGAAGGTGGATCGTCCGGACAGTACGCCGGTCATCCTGTATCTCGACGCCGTGAGCCACCTGCCGGTCAAGCAGGAAGGGGAGGGCATCGATCCGCAGTCGGGCAACGCGATTCAGGTGACGACGATGCTGAGCGACTACCGGACCGTGGGCGGGATCATGATGCCGTACCAGATGGAGATGGAACTGGGCGGGGCGATGTCGCAGAAGGTTACGATGAAGGAGATCGTCGTAAACGCCGATATCAGCGATTCTATCTTCGAATTACCGGTTTCCTCGAATTGACGGATGATCGCCGGCCGATTCCCCGTCGGCCGGCGATTATCGCTGCCCGCATCCTGCCGATACATTCACCGATTGCGTTTTCGCAAGCGGAAAACTATCGCCAGGATATGAAAGAGAAGGCACACGTCTACGATTACGATCTGATTGTCATCGGATCCGGTCCCTCGGGTCAGAAGGCTGCCATTCAGGCCGCCAAGTTGGAGAAACGCGTCGCGCTGGTCGAAAAGAAAGGCGTGGTCGGCGGCGTTTGCATCAATACGGGCACGATTCCCAGCAAAACGCTTCGCGAAGCCGCGATGTACCTGTCCGGCTACCGGCAGCACAACATCTACGGCCGGTCGTATTCGGTGAAGGAAAAGATCACGATCGACGATCTGCTGTTTCGCACCGATCATGTGATCCGGCTCGAGATCGACATCATCCGGCACCAGCTGCTGCGCAATCACATCGACCTGTTCACGGCGAGCGGTTCGTTTGTCGACGACCACACGGTGCGGATGAGCTTCGGCGCATCGAACGGCGAGCGCGACATCACGGGCGCCAACATCGTCATCGCGGTCGGCACGTCCGCCACGCGCGATCCGCATATCCCGTTCGACGACCGGAACGTCATCACGAGCGATGAAATCCTGGGTCTCGACGAGATCCCGCGTTCGCTGGCTGTCATCGGCGGCGGGGTGATCGGGATCGAATACGCCAGCATTTTCGCCTCGCTGGGCGTGCATGTGACGGTGATCGACAAGCGGAAGGATCTCCTCTCGTTCATCGACGCCGAAATCATCGACTCGCTGGTCTACCATCTGCGTCAGCATCGCGTGGTCTTCCGGCTCGGCGAGGAAGTGAGCGGTGTGGAAGTGCTCGACGACGCCCACCAGACGGTTCGCATCCATCTGGACAGCGGCAAGAAGGTGCTGGCCGAGAAGGCGCTCTACAGCATCGGTCGCACCGGGGCGACGGGTTCGATCAACCTGAAAGGCGCCGGCCTGGAGTCCGACGACCGCGGCCGGCTCACGGTCAACGAATTTTTCCAGACGAACGTGCCCCACATTTACGCCGTGGGCGACGTGATCGGCTTCCCGAGCCTCGCCTCGTCGTCGATGGAGCAGGGGCGTCTGGCGGCGAACCACGCGTTCGGCGTCGGGACGGGCGTCATGCCGGAGCTGTTTCCCTACGGCATCTACAGCGTGCCGGAGATCTCGACGGTCGGTCAGAACGAAGAGGAGCTGACGCGCGCCGGCATCCCCTACGAAATCGGCAAGGCCAACTACAGCGAAGTGGCGCGCGGCCAGATCATCGGCGACACGATCGGTCTGCTCAAACTCATCTTCCACATCGAAACGCGGAAGCTGCTCGGCGTGCATATCATCGGCGAAGGCGCGAGCGAACTGATCCACATCGGTCAGGCGGTCCTCGGTTTTGGCGGAACGATCGATTATTTCATCAACACCGTCTTCAATTACCCGACCCTGGCGGAGAGCTACAAGATCGCAGCGCTCGACGGGATGAACCGGGTGGGTCTCGCGCTCAAGGACACGGCGATCCGGGTGGCGATGCACAAAAAAGGCAAGGAGCAGCCGGCGGCGCCTCCCGCGGCGCCCCCTGCGCCGGCCGAGGGTACCAAGCTGCACGACCCGGCCGTGGCGGCCAACGGATACTGAGCCCCGATCGAGGACGCCCCGAGGCGGATTGCGCGCTGAGATGATGCGTCCGCACCGGCGCTGGAACCGCTTCCGGGGCTAGGAACCTTCCCCAAGCCGTGTGTTGAAAGGGCCTGTCGTTTTGTACGAAAAGGGTCTTTAGCAAATAGATGCAACGAATTCTGGTGACGGGCGCCAACGGCCAGATTGGTGGGGAGCTCGTGCGTAAATTGCGCGGTGACGTGGGGACCGAGGCGGTAACCGGGGCGGATCTCAGGCCGGCGTCGGATCCCGGGGCAGGGCCCCATGTGGTGCTGGATGTGCGGGATCGCGACGGCATGGAGCGGCTGATCGCCGAACGGGAGATCGACACCGTGTACCATCTGGCGAGCCTGCTTTCCGTGACCGGCGAAGCCCAGCCCGATCTGGCCTGGGAAGTGAACGTGCAGGGGCTCAAACACATCCTCGATATCGCGCGCAACCGGACGCTCCAGCTGTTCTGGCCCAGCTCCATCGCCGTGTTCGGGCCGGCGACCCCCCGGATCGATACCCCGCAATCGACCATCATCGAGCCGACGACGATGTACGGCGTCACCAAACGCTCCGGCGAGATGCTCTGCAAGTACTACGCGGAGCGGTTCGGGGTGGATGTCCGCAGCATCCGGTATCCCGGCATCATCAGCTACGCCGTCGAGCCCGGCGGCGGAACGACCGACTACGCCATCGACATGCTCCGCGCGGCAGCGGAAGGCGCCGACTACACGTGTTTCTTGCGTCCCGACAGCCGGCTGCCTATGATGTACATGCCCGACGCCATCGACGCGACGCTCGACATCATGCAGGCTTCCAGCGAGGCGATCACGGTCCGCTCGAGCTACAACCTCGCGGCGATCAGTTTTTCGCCGGAGGAACTCGAGCACTCCATCCGCCGGCGCATCCCCGCCTTTATCTGCCGCTACGCCCCCGACCATCGCCAGCGCATCGCGGACTCCTGGCCGCAAAGCATCGACGACAGCTCCGCCCGGAAGGACTGGGGCTGGGATCATCGCTACGGGCTCGACGCCATGGTAGACGACATGCTGGACCATCTCACCATCACCCCATGATCGAAACAGCCATCGAACATTTTCGCGCCGAACTCGACGCGATTCGCGAGGCCGGCCTGTACAAGGCCGAGCGCGTCATCACGACCCAGCAATCCGCCGAGATTGCCGTCCAGACCGGCGAAGAGGTCATCAACTTTTGCGCGAACAACTACCTCGGGCTCGCCAACCACCCCGATCTGATCGAGGCGGCGAAGGCGGGGCTCGACCGGTACGGGTTCGGGCTCGCCTCGGTCCGCTTCATCTGCGGCACGCAGACGATCCACAAACAGCTCGAGGAGCGTCTCTCCACGTTTCTGCAGACCGAGGACACGATTCTCTATACGTCCTGCTTCGACGCCAACGCCGGCCTCTTCGAGACCCTGCTCGACGCGGATTGCGCCATCATCAGCGATCAGCTCAACCACGCGAGCATCATCGACGGCATCCGCCTCTGCAAGGCCCAGCGCCATCGCTATCCGAATGGCGACATGCAGGAGCTGGAACGGCTGCTGCAAGAGACCCAGGGCGCCAAACGCCGCATGGTCGCGACGGACGGCGTCTTCAGCATGGACGGCGCCGTGGCCAAACTGGACGCGATTTGCGATCTCGCCGAGCGCTACGACGCGATGGTGATGGTGGACGACAGCCATGCTACCGGGTTCATGGGCAAGACCGGCCGCGGCTCGATCGAACAATGCGGCGTGATGGGGCGCGTGGATGTGATCACGAGCACCCTGGGCAAGGCTCTCGGCGGCAGCACGGGCGGGTTCACGAGCGGCCGCAAGGAGATCGTCGAACTGCTGCGCCAGCGGTCGCGCCCCTACCTGTTTTCGAATACCCTCGCGCCGGCGGTCGTATCGGCGAGCCTCAAGGTCCTCGACATGCTGAGCGAAACCACCGCCCTGCGCGACCGCCTGGCCGACAACACGGCCTACTTCCGGGAGCAGATGACGGCGCAAGGGTTCGACATCAAGCCGGGGTACCACCCGATCGTGCCGATCATGCTCTACGACGCGCGTCTGGCCCAGAACATGGCGGCCGACCTCCTCACAGAGGGGATCTACGTCATCGGGTTCAGCTACCCCGTCGTGCCCCAGGGCCAGGCCCGCATCCGCGTCCAGGTCTCCGCCGCCCACTCCCGCGCCCATCTGGACCGGGCCGTCGCGGCCTTTGCGAAGGTGGGGAAGAAGCACGGCGTGATCTAACGAAGGGAGCCGGCTTCTTGCACGGTCAAGCGGGCCGTGGGGGGGAGCGACCTTCGGTCGCTGTCATGAATGCTGCACATGGTCATGGATGCTGCACATGGTCATGACGGTGCAATGCACCAACTGACCGCGGCCGCAGGCCGCAAGTGACCAGTGTCCAATGACCGCGGCCGCAGGCCGCAAGTGACCAGTGTCCAATGACCGCGGCCGCAGGCCGCACGTGTCCAGTGCCCAATGACCGCGGCCGCAGGCCGCTCGTGACCTACCTCATGCTGATCGCCTTGAAGGCCTTCACCTGTTCGGTCATCGCGACCTCCACGGGCAGCCGTTCCATGCTGGAGGCGCCGTAGAAGCCGTGGACGTTGCGGGTGCGCTGGAGGACGTAGGCGGCGTCTTCGGGCATGGCGATGGGGCCACCGTGGCAGATGATGATGACGTCGGGCCTGACGCCGCGCGCGGCGTCGGCGATGGCCTGGACCTCGGCGACGCTTTCGTCGAGGGTTTTCGCGGTGGCGGCGCCGATCGAGCCGCTGGTCGTCAGCCCCATGTGGGCCACGATGATGTCTGCGCCGGCGTCCGTCATCGCTTCCGCTTCGGCCGGCGTGAACGCGTAGGGCGTCGTGACCAAATCCAAGGCGTGCGCCAGCCCGATCATGGCGACTTCCCTGTCGTAGCCCATCCCGGTTTCTTCCAGGTTGGCCCGGAAGAGTCCGTCGATCAGCCCGACGGTCGGGAAATTCTGCACGCCCGCGAATCCGATGCGCTTCACGTCCTCCAGGAAGCGCTGCATGTCGCGGAACGGGTCCGTCCCGCAGACGCCGGCGAGCACGGGCGTCTTTTTGACGACCGTGAGCACTTCGCGCGCCATGTCCATCACGATCGCGTTGGCGTCGCCGTAGGGCATGAGGCCGGCGAGCGACCCGCGGCCGGCCATCCGGAACCGGCCGGAGTTGTAGATGACGATCAGGTCGATGCCGCCCTCTTCCTCGAATTTGGCGCTTATCCCGGTGCCGGCGCCGCCGCCGACGATGGGCCGGCCGTCTTCGATGAGCGCGTAGAGTCGGTGGAGCACTTCCTGGCGTGATGGAGGCATGGCGTGGGGAGGGTTTGGAAGGATGAATCGACACGTGCGCGGCCGGCGGGCCGCGCTGGGCGTATGGTAGCCCGGGGGCGGGAGGGAATCAAGGCGGGGCGGGCTCGCCAAAAAGCATCCCAATTGATATCTTGCCTGTCCACTTTCGCATTCGCGTCGCATCCACCCGGGCCCGTCCCGCATTCTGTCGCACTCCCATGTCTAGCTTTTCACGTCGCCAGTTTCTCCAGACGACCGGCAGCACCCTGTCGCTCGCGGCGCTCGCCGGCATGTCGCTCCGCTGCGGTGGCAACCCACCGGATCAGGCGGCGGCCGGGATGGCGCCGGCCCGGTTCAACTTTTCGATGTGCAACGAATGCATGCAGGAGCTGCCCTGGGTGGAGCAGTGCCGGATCATGAGCGACGCCGGCTACACGGGCGTCGAGGTCGCCGCGTTCACGCTCGTCAAGGAGAGCGTCAACGAGCTGGGGCCGATCCAGCGGCAAGAGCTGGTGCGGACGATGGGCGACTTCGGTCTCGAGTGTGTGGGGCTGCACTGGCTGCTCGCGCCGCCTCCACAGGGGCTCCACTTCACGACGCCGGATCCCGTGGTCCGCGCGTCGACGGTGCAGTACCTCGCCGATCTCGTCGATTTTTGTGCGGATCTCGGCGGCAAGGTGATGATTTTCGGGTCGCCCAAACAGCGCAATGCCGTGGGGATTCCGGTGGACGAGGCGAAAAAATATTTCGCCGAAGGCCTGGCGCTCGTCGCCGATCACGCCGGCGAACGCGGCGTCAAAATCCTCGTCGAAACCCTGGACAGCTCGCAGACGGACGTCGTGAATACCATGGCGGAGTCGGTCGAAATCGTCCGTACGGTGAATCATCCCGCGATCGGCACCATGTTCGATTACCACAACACGCTCGACGAAACCGACTCCTTCGAAACGCTCATACGCCGCTATTTCGATCAAATCGATCATATCCAGATCCAGGAGATGGACGGCCGGCATCTCGGCACCGGCGACGCGCGCACCACGTATGTGGACAGCTTCCGCGCGCTGCGCGAACTGGGCTATTCCGGGTGGATTTCGCTCGAGATTTTCGATTTTACTCCCGGCGGCGTGGTGATCGCCGAAGAATCGATGGCCGTGCTGCGCGCCCTCGAGGCCGCCTCCGTCTGATCGCCTCGTCATTCGGAAAACGCTGCGCGATGTAACGACCGCACAGTCAGAGGCCGTTCAGGTATAGCAACATAATCGGACGTTGCCTATTTTTTACGCGATTCGCGGGAAGCCGGCCGGGCGGACCCGCGCGTATCGCCGGCACGCGGCCCTTAAGCTGGGCATGCATCGCTTCGCTCGTCGCTGGATCCCCTCCGGACCGAAAAAGCGCAGAAACCAGACCTACAACTCGACGTTGAGGAAAAGCTGGATGGACCTTCCGTCCGACCCTCGCGCCTTCTTTCGGCTTTCACGTAACCGATGCCGTACAAGAGAACCACGCTCGCGATCGTATTCGCCGACATCAGCAAGAGCACGCAGTTGTTCGAAGCGTACGGCAACGAACGCGCGCGGGAGATCGTCGCGCGGGCGCTGGCTATCCTGTCTACGGTGACGACCTCGCATGAAGGCCGCGTCATCAAGACGATCGGCGACGAGGTGATGTGCACCTTCGAGCACATCGAACAGGCCGTGGGCGCGACGACGCGCATGCCCCAGGCCATCACCGAGGATCCCGAACTGGCGGAGATCGGCATGGCGCTCCGCATCGGTCTGCATTTTGGCGATGTGTTGAGCGACGAATACGACGTCTATGGCGACGCCGTCAACGTGGCCGCCCGGATGGTCCAACTGGCCCGCCCGGATCAGATCATCACCACCCGGACGACGGTCGACCTCCTCCCGAACTACCAGCATTCCAATCTCCGCGGCCTCGGCGTGGCGCACGTCCGGGGCAAAAAATCCGAGATGGAGATCTACGAGGTGCTCTGGCAGCCCGACATGACGGATCTGACCATCATGCACGGGCAGTTGCCGCTCGGAGGCCGGACGCCGAAGGCGCGGCTCTATCTCCGCTACGCCGAGCAGGATTACAAACTCGAAAAAGGGCGTTTCCCCTTCTTGATGGGGCGCGGCGAAAAAAACGACCTGGTCGTTCCCCATCAAAGCGTCTCGCGCACGCACGCCAGCATCGAGTACCAGGGCGGGAAGTTTATCCTGATCGACCGGAGCACCAACGGCACGTTTCTGCAGATTCGCAACGAAGAGAAGGTTTTTCTGCACCGCGAGCAGATCCATCTTCGCAACGAAGGCGTGATCATGCTCGGTCAGGATATGGAAGAGGAAGGCGGCGAGGCGATCCATTTTCAGTGTACGGAGTGACCTCCGGCCGGCCGGTCGTCGATTTGCCTTGTCCGCAACGATCGGGGATCGGATCTTGGGGCATGCTGGATTCGAATCGCTCACGGTCTATCCCTGGTTTCTCCATGACCCATCCGTTGCGTCTTGCCGTCCTGGCGGCCATCCTGTCGATGCATGCCCTGGCCGGCTCGCTCGCGGCTCAGTCGCTGGCGCCCCGTCTCCACGATGCGCCGACTCTCCGGTTCGATCGTCCCGTGCCCGGAGTCCGACGCGTCAGCGCGGCGTCCGGCTACGCCGGCCGGCCGGCGGACGACCGCCGGGTCGAGCCCGCTCCCCTCGGGGTCTGGCGCGCCAGGGCCTTCGCGCTGGCCGATCCGGCCGACTCCCTCGCGCTCGTCGCCCTCTACGAGGCCACCAGCGGTGCGAACTGGGCAGACCGGACAGGCTGGCTTGCGGGGCCGGTCGCCGGCTGGAAGGGCGTGTCGCTGGACACGTCGGGTCGGGTGACGGAACTGGTGCTGTCCGGCAACAACCTCGCCGGCCCGCTGCCGGCGGCGCTGACGGGGCTCGATTCGCTGCGCGTGCTCGATCTTTCGGCCAATGCGCTCACGGGCCCCCTGCCCGCCACCATCGGCGAGCTGGGCGCGCTGGTCAATCTCCGGTTCTGGGGCAACGAACTGAGCGGCAGCCTTCCGGATGGGCTCGCTGACCTCGCCGCGCTCGAAGAACTCTGGCTGTTCGATAACGCGTTTACCGGCGCGATCCCGCCGGCCCTCGGGCAGCTCAGCGCGCTCCGCATCCTGTATCTGGATCAAAACGCCCTCTCGGGGACTGTTCCCGAGTCGCTCGGCCAGCTTCCGGCGCTGGTGGAGCTTTTTCTCGACACGAACGCCCTGAGCGGTCCGGTGCCGGAGGCGCTGGGTCAGCTAACCACGCTGGAGGTGCTTTTTCTGGGGGATAACGATCTGGAGGGGCCGCTGCCGGCGTCGTTCGAGCAACTCACCAACCTGACCAATCTATCCCTCCGCAACCTCCCCCTGAACGGCACCTTTCCCGGCGTCGTGTATGCGATGCAGCGGCTCAACGCGCTGAACCTCGCCAATACGGGGGTGGAGGGGCCGCTGACCGAATCGATCTACGGCATGCAGGTCCTGACGCGGCTTTACCTCGAGGACAACAAGCTCTCCGGGGAGATCCCGCCCGACCTGGGCCTGTTTGCGATCAATATCCGGGAGATGAACCTGCGCAATAACCAGTTTTCCGGCACGATACCGGCCTCGCTGGGATCGCTCGGATTGCTGGAATTGCTCGACCTGAGCGACAATGCGTTCACCGGCGACATCCCCGCCGGGCTCGGGCTGCCCCAGCGCATGCGGTATCTCTACCTCGACGGCAACCAGCTCGGCGGCAACATTCCGGAGGATTTCGCCGCCATGCAATTGCTCACCCAGCTCGATCTGGCGGACAACCGGCTCAGCGGCCCGCTTCCCGAGTGGATCGGCCGGTTCCAACTCCTGAACTGGCTGAATCTGGGGCTGAATCAATTCGATGGATTCATTCCCGAGGGGCTCGGCGAGGCGCCGTCCCTGCAACTGGTGAGTCTCTGGCAGAATCGCCTCGAGGGCCCCATTCCGTCGACCCTCGGCGGGCTGCGCAGCCTGCTGTATCTCGATTTCGGCAGCAACCGGTTGAGCGGCGACATTCCGGAGGCCATCGGCGAACCGCCGGCGCTGTTGCAGGTGTTTCTGGACAATAATGAACTGACGGGCCGCATCCCCGAAAGCCTGTCGCGGCAGGCGAGCCTGGAGGTCTTGAGCCTGGATGGCAACCAGCTCTCCGGTGCCGTACCCGAAGGCTTTAACGCCCTTTCCCAGATGGTGCGCTTCACCCTGGCCGGCAATCGCATCGAGGAGCTGCCCGTGCTGACCGGCATGACGGGTCTGGATCTGCTCGATGTCCGCGCGAACCGGCTCACGTTCGAGGACCTGCAGCCGAACGTTCCCCTGGCCGCCGGCGCCAGCTTTCTCTACGCGCCGCAGCAGCAGGTCGATCCGGTCGTGGATCGGATCGAGGAGGGCACCCGCATCGCCGTCGCGGTCGGCGGGGATGGCAACGCCTATCAGTGGTATCGGAGCGCGACGGCGCTGGCGGGGGCCACCGCGCCGGCGCTGCTGCTGGATGGGGACGTGAACGCCGATGTCGTCCAGTGCGCGGTCACCAATCCCGGCGTGCCGGGGCTGACCCTCGTCAGCGCCCCCGTGACCGCCGATGTGATGTTGACCCGGATCGACGTCCTGCCGGATTCGGTCGTGGTATCGCCCGGCGACTCCCTGGTTTTTGCGGCGGCGGGATTCGACCAGCGTGATGGCGCGCTCCGGTTCACGCCGCGCTGGAGCGCCGAGGGGGGCACGATCGACTCGACGGGCTTTTTTGTCGCCGGCGAGGCCTTTGGCATATTCGACGTGCGCGTGGAGAACCTGGCCGGGGATGTCGCCGGCACCGCGCGCGTCGTCATCGTCGACCCGGGCGCGACGGGCATCCGGGACCCCGGAGACCGGCCGCGGGGTGCGCCGGCCCTCTCCGCCTACCCCAATCCGTTCGCCCGCGAGGCGACGATCGCGTTCGACCTGGCGGAAACGGCCGTTGCGCGGCTGGCGCTCTACGACGTGCTGGGGCGTGAAGTCGCCACGATCTGGAACGGCCCGCTTGCCCCGGGCCGTCATGCCTTCCCCGTCGACGGGAGCGCCCTGCCGGCCGGCCTGTATCTCTACCGGCTCGACGCCGGGGGGCCGACCGAAGCGGGCATGCTCGTCAAGGGACGGCCCTGACGGGGTTCGAGGTTCGATAGTTCACGGGGGAGGGGCTTTTTTCGATGTGTGTCTTCAATACGCTTTCGCAAAAAGCACCCGGCCTTGCGACGGCTTGCCGGTCAGCAGGTCGACCCCGTCTTCGCGTTCCTGATCCAGCGGGATGCACCGGATCGTCGCCCTGGTTTCTTCCTTGATGCGCGCCTCGGTTTCAGCGGTGCCGTCCCAGTGGGCGGAGAGGAAGCCGCCCTTCGATTCGAGCACCTCCTTGAAGTCGCCGTAGCTGTCCACCCGCGTCGTCATGTCCCGCTGATACGCGAGCGCGCGCTCGAACAGGTTTTTCTGGATGGCGTCGAGGGTTTGCTGGACGATGGCGACGAGGCCGTCCTGGGGGACGGACGTTTTCTCGAACGTATCGCGCCGGGCCATCTCGACGACGCCGTTTTCGACGTCGCGTGCGCCGATCGCCAGCCGGATCGGCACGCCCTGCACTTCATATTCGCTGAATTTCCAACCCGGGCGCTGTGCCTCGCTGGCGTCCAGCTTGACGGCCACGCCGGCAGCCTTCAGCGCGCGCGTGAGGCGCTCGGCCGCTTCCAGGATCTCCGTTTCCTGCCCCTTGCGCGGGATCGGCACGATGACGACCTGTGTCGGTGCGAGCCGGGGCGGCAGGACGAGCCCCTGATCGTCCGAATGCGTCATGATGATGCCGCCGATGAGCCGCGTCGAAACGCCCCAGGACGAGGCCCAGACGTATTCGAGCTGGTTGTCCTTGTTCTGGAACTGGCAGTTGAACGCGCGCGCGAAGTTCTGGCCGAGAAAGTGGCTCGTGCCGGCCTGGAGCGCCTTGCCGTCCTGCATGAGGGCCTCGATGCAGAACGTCTCTTCGGCGCCGGCGAAGCGTTCGCTGGCCGTCTTGATGCCTTTGATGACCGGCATCGCCATATACTCTTCGGCGAGGCGGGCATAGATATCCAGAATCAGCCGCGTCTCCGCCATGGCCTCGTCGCGGGTGGCGTGCGCGGTGTGGCCCTCCTGCCAGAGGAATTCCATGGTGCGGAGGAAGAGGCGCGTCCGCATCTCCCAACGGACCACGTTGGCCCACTGGTTGATCAGGATCGGGAGGTCGCGCCAGGACTGGATCCATTTGCTGTAGGTGTCCCAGATGATGGTCTCGCTCGTGGGGCGAACCACCAGGTTTTCTTCGAGCGCGGCGTCCGGATCGACGATCAGCCCCGACCCATCTTCCGCCATTTTCAGACGGGAATGGGTGACGACGGCGCACTCCTTGGCAAAGCCCTCGACGTGCTGCGCCTCCCGGGCGAGAAAAGACTGAGGGATGAAGAGCGGAAAGTAGGCGTTTTCATGCCCCGTCTCCTTTAACATACCGTCGAGTTCATCCCGCAGCCGCTCCCAGAGCGCAAACCCGTTGGGGCGGATGATCATCGAACCGCGCACCGGCGAATAGTCGGCGAGCTTGGCGCGACGTACCACGTCGATATACCATTGGGCGTAATCCTCGATGCGCGGCGTGATAACGTCAGCCATTGTATACACTCATTGATGTTAATCCAGTACAGCCCCGGATGGGAATGCCGGCTAAACGAGGCTGTAAAAGCGGTTTCTTCGAAAAGGACTGGTATTTGTCAGGCAAATAGGTAGCTTCAACGTCCACGAACCCCGATCCACAACCGGGTCGCGTCGGCAGGCTGGAAGCGACCCTAGAACTTGATACGGTTGCATGGTGTTTCGATACGATGGCTAACGGCACGCGCGCCAGACGGGCGAAACTCACACCCTCAACACAGGTACTTACCTTGTATCCAGTTCGAACCTCATTGCGCGGATCCGATCCGCAGGTTGCGCTGGCCGCCCAAACACACAAAGGTGTTGTCATGAAATCCGATTCCACATCACTCCGCCGCCCCGCAAGACATGCCGCCGGCATGGTGGCCCTCGGGGCGCTGCTCGTCGGTCTCACCGGCTGCTATACGCAGTTCGCCGCGACGGATTATGATGAGTATGCACGTCGCCCGGCGCACGTCGATGTCGAGGAATACGATGACGGCACGGTCGTCGAGCGGCATTATTACGAAGACGACGACTATTACACCTATTACGAGCCGGTCTACTACAGCCGCTACTTCAGCCGGTTCTACTACGATCCGTGGTACTCCAACGGGTATTACGATCCCTTTTACGGGCCGCGTTATACGTTCGGGCTCGGTTTCTACTATGATCCGTGGTACTCAGGCTATTACGATCCCTGGTACGGCGGCGGCTGGGGCTATTCCTCCTACTGGTATTCGCCCTGGAATTACGGCCGTTATGGCTATGGCGGTCACGGATACGGCGGCTACTGGGGTGGCGGCTACTACCCGCCCTATTACGCCCACGGCACGTACAGCGGTCGCGACTACACGCCGCGCGGCTCCACCACGGGCCGGGGCAGCCTGCTGACGGCGGGCCGGCGCACGACCGGGTTGTACGGCGAAAACGGCCGCAGCGGATTGCGCGACAGCGGCGACATGGGCCGGCGCACCGTAACCCGCACCGGTTCCGGCACGGGCGCCTCGTCGCGGGGCACCACCCGCACGACGACGCGCACCGATGACGATATGACGACGCGCTCGACCACGCGGTCCAGTTCGGGCGCCTCGACGCGCACGACGACGCGTTCGGGCGACAGCAGCCCGTCCTCGCGCACGACGACGCGCTCGGGCGATAGCAGCCCGTCCACGCGCTCGACGACCCGGTCGAGCTCCGGCGCCTCGACGCGTTCGGGCGACAGCGGCAGCCCGTCGACGCGCACGACGACGCGTTCGGGCAGCTCCAGCGGCAGCCGGGACGTCTCCAATGGCGCCAGCTCGCGCTCGGGCAGCAGCACGCGTTCCTCCGGATCGACCCGTTCCAATGAGGATTCGGGCACCGTCCGCGGATCGTCGGGCAGTTCGTCGCCGTCGTCCCGCGGCACGACGCGCTCGGGCAGCGACGAATACAGACGGCCGTCTTCCTCGGGTTCTTCCTCCGGTTCTTCGACGACGCGGTCGGCCCCGACGCGTTCTTCTTCGGGATCGAGCGCCTCGCCGAGCCGTTCGTCGTCGCCCTCATCGGGCGCCCGTTCCGCCCCGACGCGTTCTTCTTCGGGATCGAGCGCTTCGCCGAGCCGTTCATCGTCGCCCTCATCGGGCGCCCGTTCCGCTCCGACGCGTTCCTCTTCGGGATCGAGCGCTTCGCCCAGTCGCTCTTCGGGAGGTTCGTCCTCGGCCGGCCGCTCCTCGTCGAGCTCGGGCGGCAGCCGCGGGAGCTCCAGCAGCAGCTCGGGAAGCTCTCGCTCGTCGAGCCGGCGCGGTAATAACTAGGCACCGCGCCGTACTCCACCTCCTTTGAAAACGATCAACGTATGTTGAGCCGGGTAAGGCCCGTGCTGATGCGCGGGCCTTTTCTGTACCCTTATCCCACCTCAGTTTACTGAACAAACCTGTTATACGTTCATGGCACACGCAGTACGTACCACCCGAATTGAGCGAGTGCATCGGTTGTACAGTATGTGGTCACTCCGCGCCGTAGCGATCCTTTTCTTCGTGGCCGCCGCCGGCATGGCGCGGCCCGCCGCCGCGCAAACCGCGGAGGATGCACTCCTGTTCACCCAGCGCAGCCCGGCCATCGGTCCCCGCTCGCTGGGTCTGGCCGGGGCCGGCATCAGCGGCCTGGCCGACGTGTCGGCGTTCTACAACAACCCGGCCGGCCTGGGCTGGCTGCGTCAGTCACAGTTCACGGGCGGCCTCAGCTTCCTGTCGGCCAAGGATGAGTCGCTGGTCGATCGCAACGGGTTTGGCAATGCGTTCGAGGACGACCTCACCAAGCAGCGGCTGGGCAATCTCGCGGCGCTCTACAAAATGCCGACGCGCCAGGGCGCGTTCGTCATCGGCGCATCGTTCCATCAGACGCAGACCTACGATCGTTCGCTCGGCTTCACCGGACTGAACGGCGACGGGTCGATCACCGATGTCCTTCTGCCTTTCTCCGATGAGTTCGAGGTGGTCGACGATAACGGCGTCTTCTCGCCCCGCTTTTTTGCGGACCTCCCCGAAATCGCGTATCTCGGCGGAGCCATCGAATTCCTGGGCGAAAACGTGGGCACGCCGAACGACCTCTTCTATCAGGCCGTGAATCCCGGCTCTACGATCGAACAGACGGGCGACGTGCTCCAGGAAGGCACCCTGAAAGAGCTCAGCTTCGGCGGCGCGATGGAGGCGGCGAGGGGCGTCATGGTCGGCGTCGGCCTCAACTTCTCCTTCGGCACGTACGAGTTCGACAGCCTCTTCGAGGAGTACGATGTCAACGGCGAGAACACGGAAGATCTGTATGTCGTCCTCGACGGCGATCGGGCCTTCAGCGGTTTCGATCGGGTCACGTATAATGAGCGCTTCAAGTCCGACCTGCTCGGCGCCAACCTCCGGCTCGGCGTGTCGGCGGACGCCGGCTCGGGCATGCGTGTCGGCCTCACGCTGGAGACGCCGACCTTCTACCGGGTCGACGAAGACTTCGACACCATCATCACCACCGATTTCGACAACGGCGGCTCCCTGTCGTACGGCGGCCAGCCCGGCGACATCGGCCGCGGCACGTTCGAGTACGAAATCAGGACGCCGTGGCGCTTTGGCGCCGGCCTGAGCTATTCGAATGCGGGCTTCAATATCCTCGGCGACGTCGAATTCGTGGACTGGTCGCAGCTGGAGATGGACGCCTCGCTGGATCAGGATTATTTCCAGGAGCTGAACCGGACGATCCGCGACAACTTCCAGCCCGTGCTCAATACCCGTGTCGGACTCGAGTATCAGTTTGATGCGTTCAGGGTTCGCGGCGGGGTGGCGTTTTACCCGGATCCGATCGATCCCGGCATCCGTAACGCCGACGCCGGCACGATCGATCGCAGCAAAACCTATATCTCCGCCGGCTTCGGCTACCGCTTCTCCGACAAGCTGGAGATCGACTTCGGCTGGATGCGCGAGCGCCAGGACGACCAGTACCTGCCCGACTTCGTCGACTACACCGTGCAGGAAATCGTCAAGCGCGACCAGTTCATGGTGGGCCTGAACATTCTGCTGTAGGGTTTGAGGTTCAATGTTCAAGGCTCAAGGTTCGAGGGATGTATGGCCCTTGAACCTTGAGCCTTGAACATTGAACCCTAATCCTTACCCGAGCTTTCCAGGGCCTGTTGCTCGGCGGCCTGCTGCCGGCGTCGATTGCGCATCAGGTTGTAGAATTCCTGCGAGGCGCGTCGATGCTCGCTCATGGTGCGGGTGAAGGTGTGGGTGCCGTCGCCCAGGGCCACGAAGAACATGAATTTGTGGGCCTCAGGATGGACGACCGCCTCGATGGACGTGCGTGACGGGTTATTGATGGGCCCCGGCGGCAGTCCCCGGTATTTGTAGGTGTTGTAGGGGTGGTTGAGCTGGTAATCCTTGAAAAAGAGCCGGCGTCGCTGCCCTTCGAGCTGCAGCAGGGCATACTGGATGGTGGGATCCGCATCGAGACGCCATCCATCGCGCAGCCGGTTGAGGTAGACGCCCGCGATGCGGGGCTTTTCAGGGTCGTGGTTGGTTTCCCACTCGACGATCGACGCGACGGTCAGGACATCGTCGACGGACAGGTTTCGCTTCTCCGCCGCCGCGCGCATCTCCGCCGTAAAAAACTGATCGAACTCGCCCTTGATCTTCTTGACGACCGCGCGGGCGTCGGTCAACCAGTACACGAAGTACGTTTCCGGCAGCATGTAGCTGAACAGACGGGTCGTATCCGTACCCAGTTCGGCCGCGAGCGACGAATCGGACAGGGCGGCGAGAAAGTCTTCCGGCGGAAAGTTCATGCGGCCGGCGATGGCCTCGGCCACGATCCGGGGGCGGGAGCCCGGCGGTACCGTGATGCGCACGGGAGCCTGCAGGCCGCGCCGAAGCACATCAAGCAGATCGCGGTTCGACTTGCCCGACGCGAACTGGTAGTGGCCGGCCTTGATCTGGTCACCCCAGCCGGTGGCGGACGCCATCATCGAAAAACTCCACGGGCGTTCCAGCAGGCCGGCGGCGACGAGCGAATCCTGCGCCGCCTCGAACGAAGACCCCGGCGGGATCTTGACGCTGCGCTCGCCCTCGAAGGCCGGCGTATTGGTTCCGAAAACCACCCAGTAACCGAACGCGGCGGCTCCGAGCAGGAGCAGGGCGACGGGTATGGACGCATACAAGAGCTTTTTCCGCATCACTCTTCGGGTTCGTTAGCGTCTGCCTGGTACGTGTGCCGCTCGGCGGCACGCGACTCGTCGATGATTCGCTCGAACAGCCGGCGGGCCGCTTCGTTGGTCAGCGGGCCGTGGTTGTGCTCGAGGACGTTCTGGATGACACGCTCCTCACGGCGAGGATCGTAAACGCCCATGCCATTGACTTTTTTGATCTGCCCGATGGCGTTGGCGCACACGACACGTTCGTTGAGCATGTGCATGATCGCGCGATCCAGTGCGTCGATGCATTCGCGCCAGGGGCCAATGTCGTCCATCGTCGGCGACGGCGGGGTGCTGGGGCGTCCGTTGGCCAGCGGGGCCAGTAGCTCTTGCACCGTTTCAATGAGCATGGGTTTCTGCGGGTTCAAGAAGGCGTCGGTTTTCGCGCGGGGGCGCCGGAGAAGCGCCGCACGCAGGAGGCCGGCTGGCGTTCATACGGCCATATCGGGCGCGGCGGTCAGCGTGAGGGGGCTGTGCCGCCCCGCTCGATGTTTGTAATACCCCGTGATCGCGATCATCGCGGCATTGTCCATACAGTAAGCGAGAGGGGGAATGTACAGCGAAAATCCGTCCCCTGCAGCGGCCTCGGCGGCGGCGGCCCGGAGCGCACTGTTGGCAGAGACGCCGCCGACGATCGCGGCATGCCGGATACCCGTTTCCGCCACCGCGTCGCGGAGCGCCGCGATCAGCACGTCGATGATCGCCTGTTGAAACGAGGCGCACAGATCCGCCATGTGCTCCTCGAGGAAAAGCCGGCGCTCCTCGGGGGCGAACGCATTGAGGAAATACAAGACCGACGTTTTCAGGCCACTGAAGGAAAACTCGTACGGACCGAGGCGGGGCCGGGGGAAGGCATGGAAACGCGGATCGCCTTCGCGCGCCCGCCGATCGATTTCCGGCCCGCCGGGATAGCCGAGACCGAGCAGCTTGGCGACCTTGTCGAACGCTTCGCCGGCCGCGTCGTCGCGCGTCTTGCCCAGGAGCCGGTGCGTGAAGCCGTCCTCTACCACCACCAGCTGCGTGTGCCCGCCGGAAACGATGAGGCACAGGTACGGAAACGGGGGATGCGGAGCTTCGATGCGCGCCGAATAGATGTGGCCTTCGAGGTGATTCACGCCGATGAGGGGGATATCGAGCGCCAGCGCCAGGGCCTTGGCGAAGCTGAGACCGACGAGGAGCGAGCCGGCGAGGCCCGGGCCGTAGGTGACCGCGACGGCGTCGAGGTCGGTCTGCGTCACGCCGGCATCCCGCAGCGCCGTCTCCACGATCGGCACGATGAGGCGCTGATGCGCCCGCGACGCCAGCTCGGGCACGACGCCGCCATACTGGGTATGGATCCATTGGGACGAGATGACGCTGCTCAACAGCGCGGGACCCCGCGCCACGGCGGCGGCGGTATCGTCGCAGGAGCTTTCGATTCCCAGAATTAAAGGCTCAGCCGGCATACGAAAAGAGGGTACGCGTACGTTCCAGGTACAGGGTAGTAAGGCACAGAGACCCGCGTCCCGCGAACGGGATCCCGGTTTAATATGCTCTGCGAAACTACCGATTGTGAAGAGATGGGTGCAATCTCGCCCAAAATTCGCGAACCGTCGATGGAGAACAAAAGCTGCCCTGTGCGGTAGTTGAAATCGATGGACGGCGAGCGTATACTACGCTTCACCACGAATCCACGTTTAGCCCACGGCCGTTATGCGGAACACGTTATTTCTTGCCTGCTTCATTGTTTTGCTGGGCTTCGCGGCGCCGGCTCAAGCGCAGTTACGTGAGACCGCACTCGACAAGCGCGCGCCCGCGAGCCTGTACGACACGCACAAATCGGGCTTTGCGTTGAACCAGCTGTTCGACAAGTCCCATTTCCGCATGAGCCAGTCGGCCGAGTTCTCCGCCGGCTCCTTCGGCGGCCAGACGACGTCGATGGGCATGTTCACGAACAGCATGATGTGGCAGTTCAGCCAGAAGCTGGCCGCTCGCGTCGATGTGAGCGTGGCCTACTCGCCGAACGCCGGCAACCTGAACAGCAGCAACTTCGCCGGCGGCCAGAACGGCGACGCCCGCGTCTTCCTGCGTAATGCGGAAGTCGCGTACCGCCCGTCGGAAAACGTGCAGCTGCACCTTTCCTTCCGCCAGAGCCCGTACGGATCGTACGCCAGCCCATACGGCTACTACAACCCCTACGGCTACGGATCGCGAAGCCAGATGGGCTTCTACCGCGGAACGAACGATCTCTTCTGGAACGATTCCGCGCGCTAAATGCCCGTAGTTGATGCTGGAACGAATAGTCGAGTAAGGCGCGGCATATCCGGCGACGGATGTGCCGCGTTTTGTTGATGGAAGATCCGGTACGGACGCAACGTGTGATGGCCGATCAAGCTACACCCCCCGCCAAAGCCCCTCAGGGCGCGCTCAACGTCTCGCTCGTCGTCCTCGGCGGAGCCGCGCTGATCCTGGTCTACGCGCTGGTCACCCGGATCATCTTCCCCGCCGCCGATCCGATCCGCGAAGAAAATCCGGGCCATCTGGTCGGGCCGGTGCTCCAGATCGAAGTCCGCAACGGGTGCGGCGTGGCCGGCCTGGCTTCCACCATGACGAGCTTTTTGCGGCATCGCGGGTTCGATGTGGTCGAAGTGGGCGATTTGCCGCCATTCGATCAGGAATATTCGATCGTCTACGATCGGGTCGGCGACCTCGACGCCGCCAAAAAACTTGCCAACGCCATCGGGATTTCCGAAGAGCGGGTGCTTCAGGATATCAAGCCCCAGGAATACCTCGATGCCACCGTGATCATAGGCCGTGATTACGCCACGCTCAAGCCTTTTCAAGAGTAAGACTCCGTATGCCTTCTAAAAAGACCGAACTGATCCCGAAACGAACGCCGGAAAAGAAACGCCGGACGCCCGCACCGGTCCATCAACTCGCCGCCATCGCCGTCGAGGCGATCCTCTCGAAAAAGGGGGAGGACGTCGTCATCATGGACATGCGGTCCGTCAGCGGCGTCGCCGATCTGTTCGTGCTGTGCACCGGGACGTCGGATCTGCAGATCAAGGCCATCGTCGATGCCGTGCGCGAGAGCGTGAAGGAGCAGACGGAGGAACGCCCGTGGCACGTGGAGGGCTACGCCGGCTTGCAGTGGGTGTTGCTCGATTATGTCGACCTGGTCGTGCACGTCTTCTCGCCCGAGAAGCGGTCCTTCTACGACCTCGAGCGCCTCTGGGGCGACGCGCCGATGGAGAAGGTCGCCGACGATGCCGTGGAAGGCGTCAAGATCGCCTTGCTCGAAGAGATCGCACAGGCGGCGTCGTGATCGGCCGGCGGGGCCGGCAGATGGTATGGCTTTTGTAATCGGTTGGGGCATCCCTCCATCCTCGCATCCGCCCTTCCCGGCGAGGACCTACCCATCGCCCGAGGCCCCCCAAGCCATACCGACATCATGAAACGACTTGCTTTAGCGCCCCTCGTTATCGCCATTCTTTTTTTCCCGATCATCGCCCATACGGAGAAGGACGGCGCCGAGGCCCGGCGGACCGGCGCCCCCGGGAACGACACCTGCGCCACCAGCGGCTGTCACGACGATGGCACCCCCAATTCAGGCCCCGGCTCCGTTACGGTAACGACGCCGGATCGTTTTGAACCGGGTGACACGCTCAACCTCACCGTGACGGTCGCCGAGACGGGGCGCAGTGTCTTCGGCTTTCAGGTCACCGTCAAGAAGGCGAGCAACTTCGGCAACACGGGCCGGCTCCTCCTCGCCCCCAATACCAAATTCTCGGACGCCATCGGCGACTACGTGACCCACAGCAAGGTGCTCGAGAGCACCGATTCGGGGTCGTGGACGCTCAAATGGGTGGCGCCGGATACCAGCCCCGGAGACATCATCATCTATGCGGCCGGCATCGCCTCCAACGGCAGCGGCACGCGTTTCGGCGACCGGGTGTACACGACCAGCACGACGGTGCCGGTTCGCGTCGGCATCGAGGACGTTGACCCGCTTCCTGCCTTCGCGCTGGATTCGGCCTATCCCAACCCCGCAGTCTCGTCGACAACGATCGCCTTCTCCGTCGAACGCCCCGAACCGCTTACCCTCGCGCTCTACGACGCGCAGGGCCGGCGCGTGCATCAGGAGTCGCTGGGCACGCCGGCGGCCGGGCCTCACCAGCATGTGCTGACGCCCGACGGGCTGCCTTCAGGCGTATACTTCTACGAATTGAGCACGCCGACCCGCAAGGTCAGCAAGCCGCTCCTCGTGCTGCGTTGAGCCGCGGATCCGCAGGCCCGTTCGGGCCGTTGATGGCGTGACAGGTTCTGCAATCAACCGGCTCCCGAAATGAACACCCCGAATGCTCAAGGTTATCGCGTGGCTGCGACAGGTGCTGTACTGGCAGGTCTGGCCGTCGCGGCGGGCGCATTCGGCGCGCACGCGCTGGGCGATGTGGTGACGGCAGCCCGGCTCGCGACCTTCGAGACGGCCGCGCGGTACCTCATGTATCACGCCCTGGCCCTGATCGCGGTCGGGTGGATGCTGCGTGACGGGGCGTCCGCCGGCCTCCTGTGGGCCGCGCGGCTTTTCCTCCTGGGGATGCTCCTGTTCTCCGGCAGCCTGTTCGCGCTGGTGCTCCTCGACCGGTCCATGCTGGGCATCATCACGCCCTTTGGAGGCGTGGCCTTCATGGCCGGCTGGGTGACGCTCGCGGTTACGCTCTGGCGGAAGTGAGGCGACGGACGGGTCAGACGACCTCGTCCTCCTCGAACAGCAGCGTGACGCTCGGCAACAGGCCCCGTTCTTCGGCCAGCTGCAGGAGCGCGCCGGCGACCTCGTCGCCCGAGTCGTACGTCGCGAACTCCTTGCTGTCTACGGCCAGGGCGTAGCCGATTTCATCGTCTTTCGATGGGTCGATGTCTTCCCATTTCACGGCCTCCTCGATCGAAAAAGAACCGTCCTCAGGTACGTAGGAGGCGATGAAGGCCTCGCGGTTGGTCTTGGGATCGATCAGGCTGAGGTTGCCCAAAGCACCGTACTCTTCGTCGTAGAAGAGGGATTCCGTGATCAAGCGCAGAACGAATTGCTTCAGGTTGAAAGCCATGGTGTTTACCTGCAAAAGGTAAATGCTGGGATGAGATACGCGGATTGGAAGGGACAAAGGGACTCGATGATCGCCTCCGCCTATCCGAGCGCACATCGTAGAGGCGAGTGACCTCTTACGAGAGGCGAAGGTTCCCGCCGGCGGGGGTAGAATTACCGTGAATGGAGCGCCTCGGCGAGGGGCTCCGGAAGCTCCGTACCCAGGAAATCGGTCAACGCGTCGATCGCCGCGGCTTCGCTGTGCACTTCGATCGTCGCTCCGAGCAGGTTGAAGAGATGGGCCTCAACGGCGGAAGCGACGGCCGTCTCGTCGACCGCTGCCCCGGTTTCCCACGCCAGCGACGTCACGTCCCGGTTGACGATGCCGCACGGCACGATGTGGGAGAAGAAGGACAGGTCGGTGTTCATGTTGAGCGCGAAGCCGTGCATGGTCACCCAGCGACTGCACCGGATGCCCATCGCGCAGATCTTGCGTTCGCCGGCCCGCGCATCCGCCGGCAGCCAAACGCCCGTCCGGCCCGGCACCCGGTCGCAAACGACCCCGAAGTCGGCGCACGTCCGGATGATGGCTTCCTCCAGATTGCGCAGATACAGATGGATGTCGGGCGAAAACCGGTCGAGATCCAGAATGGGATAGCCGACGAATTGGCCGGGGCCATGAAAGGTGATATCGCCGCCGCGATCGATGTGGTAAAACGTCGCGCCGCGCTCCTCCAGCTCCGTCTCGCTCGCCAGCAGATGATCGCGGTTGCCGCTTTTGCCCAGCGTGAACACGGGGGGATGCTCCACTTCCAGCATCACATGCGGGATGCGCCGCGCCGGCTCGGCGCGCTTCGCCGCCACCAGAACCGCCTGGAGCCGCTTCTGCAGATCCCAGGCCGGCGCGTAAGGCACGCGCCCGAGCCGGCAAACGATGACGTGTTCGGGCATTGGGTACGGTTCGAAGTTCAAGGGGCAAGGTTCAATGCGGCATTCGAAGAGCCGGCAGGTCGTACCGCCGTCGGCCGAGGCCTTAAACCTCGCGCCTCGATCCTTGAACCCCGATCAGTTCTGAATACTCACCCGGATGTTAAACGTGCCCTGGGTGGTGGTGGACGACGGGATGCGGCTGTCGACGCTGTCGAATTTCTCGAACCGGAGGCGGAAGTCGCCGGATACGCGGTTGCTGAACTGGTACGAAATGGTCGGGGCGACGGTGAGCCGCGTGGAGCCGGTGATCGGCACCTTGAAGTCACCCTCCAGCGCCTGCTGCAGCGGGAAGTCCTGTCCGGTGTCGTAGGCTTCGATGGCGCTCACGAGCGCTTCGCGCAGGGCGAGGCGCTGGTCGTCGATGACGGCGCGGGCGAGCGTCAGGCTGAGGCTCATCCGGTTGTCCAGTTTCTTCTTGATGAAGGGCAGCTTGAGGCCGCGCTTCTGGTAGCTGGCGGTGAGCGTGATCTCGTTGGTCTTGCTTTCGTTGACGAGATAGCTCGTGGTGCTCAGCGAATAGGTGTTGCTGGCGTTCCAGGCGATGTTCGCCTGCATCTGGTTCTTGAACGCCAGGTCGAGCCCGACCAGCGGCTGGTACCGTTCGTTGATGCGGACGGCGCCGGCTTCGACTTCCGGGATCGGAAAGCGAATCTGCCGGCCGGCGATGACGAACGATGACGAGTCGCTGCCGGCGGCGAACACGTTGGAGCGATAGTCGGTGCTGTAATCCGCGCTGTAGCTGTGGCGCAGCGTGGCGCTCTGGGCGATAAACTGGAAGATCGGCCAGTTGGACAGCCCCGTGTAGTTGATCCGCCAGCCGGGCATGGGAAAGGGAAGCAGGTTGAGCCGGTCGATGGTGCCGCTCCCCCGGAGGTACGCGCCCAGGAAGTCCGACACCATCGTCTCGTTGGTCAGCAGCACGCGGCCGTCGTTGTTGGCGTCGCCGACGATCGCGGGGTTTGCGGCCCGGTCGGCGTCGTCGATGAACGTGTTGAGTTGGCTCGCGAAAAAGTCGAGGTAGTTGGCGCCGAACGACCAGACGGACGCCTTGTTGTTGCCGCGCTCGGTCAGCGTCTCCTCGATCTGGTCGATGCTCAGCGGGCGGAACGTGGCGTTTTCGTTCGTTCCCCAGTCGACGCTCCAGGTCAGGTTAATCGTCATCGCCGAGCTCGGGTTGAGGGTCGTCTGCCCCTGAAGCCGGTTGGTGTTGGACAGCACGTCCGTCACCTGCAGGTTGCTCTCGACGATGCGGCTCGTGAGCGGGATGCGATTGTCCAGGCCGAACCGATAACGCATCGAGGGGCCGTTGCCACGGAGCAGGGCGTCGAAGAGGCTGTAGTTGACCCCGACGCCGGTGATTTCGCCCTGCGAGTTACGCTCCGGAACGCCCACATTGCTCGAACTGGCGTTGTTCGACGACGTGTAGGTAAAGCTCAGGTCGCGGATTCCGGTTATCGCCAGGACAGTCCGCCGCAGCAGCGGGAGCGGGCTCGGCACGCGCACATGAATCCGGCGCACCTTTTCCTCGGCCTCTTCGGCGAGGCCGGTGGTATCCGCCGGCGCGGCCGCCGGCTGCGCCGCGGGCTGTCCCGGACGCTGGAGCGGCACGTCTTCATCCAGGTCTTCCGGAGGATTGACGAGGCTGGTATCGGCCGGGACGGGGACGATGCTGGTGTCCGCCGGCGCGACCTCTTCCTCGAAGGGTATGCCCTGCTCCTCGGCGAGCTTGCGGCGCGCCTCCTCTTCCTCCTTGCGCTTCTTCTCCTCCTCGCGCTGCTTCTTGATCTCCTCCCGCTTTTTCTTGCGATCCTCCTTCCGCTTTGCCCGGGCCTGATCGCGGTCGCGGCGTTTCTGCTGCGCCGCGGTTTCGGCCTTGCGCTGCTGGTCCTCGAGCGTCTTGTACCCGGGGATCTTGCGCCAGAGCTCGACGGGCCGCAGCGTGAGGCCCCCCCGGATGCTGACCTGGTTGCGGACGCTGGCGCCCGTCAGCCGGCCGGCGGCGGCGTTTTGCCATCCGTAGGTGACCTGGTACGTGAGCGGCTGCACGTTCACCCAGCTGAAGGCCTTCGATTTGCTGAAATTCGGCTGGAAAGTGGCGTTGAACCGCTGGTTATGCTGCTCCGGCCGCAGGCCGTCATCCTTCTGGATCAGACCCGACAGGGCGCTCCGCGCGGAGACGATGCTGAGTTCGGGGATTTCGAACGCCGTCACCCCGATGTCACCTTCCGAGATCCCGTAATCGGGGTTGGCGATCGCGTCGTCGATGCGGAGGTTCTGGTAGAGCGTGTCCCGGTTGAGGTCGACCACCGTGTAGAGGGTGTCCACGCCGAGCACGTTCAGGCTCTGGTTCGTGTCGGTGTCGAAACTCAGGTTGAGGAAGCTGAACGGGTTGTACTGGAGGCTGAAGTTCTGCCGGTACGAGAACTGGTGCTGTTCGCGGATCGGGAAGCGGGATATCTCCTCGAGGGCCGAGAGGCCGAAATCCGACCGCTGCTGCGTCACCGAGAAGTTTCGGGTGGCCGACGCCGACGTGTTGATGGAGTTCGGGAGGTAGTTGAACCGGAGGTCGCCCAGCAGGCCGACGACCGGGATCGGGTCGAGGAACCAGAAGGGCCGGACGGTCTTGGGCTGGCGCACCGTGAGGCGGTAGCCGAGGTTGCTGGTCCATCGCCAGGAATCGCGGGTCTTCTGCGACGGGCTGCGTGAGTCGGTATCCGAGTACGAATAGTTGAACGAGATGCCGTCGACGAGCACGCGCATGACCGGGTTGCGCGAATTCTGTTTCTGGATGCGGGAGGAGAAGGAGCGGGTGTACGAGAACTGCTGCGCCGCTTCCCGCGTGTCGCGAATGCGGATCGTTTTTTCCTCGGGCGTCAGGTCCTCGCGGCCGTCGATCTGGTCGATGATTTCGCTCAGTCGCACGTCGCCGCGGCTCGGGGCGAAGCGCGGCGTGGAGGTGTTGGACTGGATCTGGGCGGATACCGGGATCGAGAGCCCCAGCCGTTCCGGCATCAGTTTGTCCAGGTTGAAGTCCGCCGCGACGCTCCAGTTGTCCACATCGTCCTGGTCGCGTTCCCCGAGCGTGCTTTCGAGGGAGCCGAAGCCGTCGGTCTGCCGGCGGAAGTTCGCCTTGAAACGCCCCACATCCGCCAGCTTCATGTCGACGTTGGCGAGCGCCGCCCAGCCGTTCGTTTCGTCGTAACCGGTCGCGCGAAGCTCGTTGACCCAGACGGTCACGTCGCCCAGTTCATCCCCGATCTCGCCGGCCGGCGCCTCCGGGTTGCGGATGCCGATCACGACGGTGTTGACCTTGCCGAGCGACGGCGTGCCACGGATGCCCAGGCGGGTGCCCGGCGGCGCGAAGTTCTGGATTCCGGGCACTTGCTCGATGCCGTTCTGGACGTCCCAGAACACGCTGTCCGTGGGAAATGGCACGCCCTCTGGGCTCAGGTATTCGTCGCGCGCCACCTTGAGCTGGTTCAGCGCGCCGAGCAGGATGTTGACCGAGTTGAGATCCAGGAATTCGTCGCCGAAGAGCTGGTTGGATTGCCACAGGTCGTCCGGGTTGCCGGATGTCAGCTCGCTCGGCGTCAGCGGCTGCTCGTATTCGTAATAGTCGTTGGTCTCGTTGGCGCCGAGGCGGACGAACAGCCGCACCTTGTCGCGGGCCTGATCCTTGGGCAGCGACGTGAGGTCGATGCCGCTGGCCAGTTCGCCGTGCATGTGCGCGAACATGCGCAGGTTCGAGTATTTGAGCAGGTCCAGCGGGGTGGAGTAGGTCTTGAAGATCGCGCGCTGCGCGCCGGGCAGCAGGTTTTCGGCCCGCAGCACGAGCGACTGCTCGCGCGAGAGCTGCGTGTTGCCGGTGGCGAGCCGCGTCTGGCTGATGACGGTGCCGATCGGCGTCTTGTAGATGTCGGCGTCTTCTTCGTTGTTGATGCTGGAAATCGTGAGGCGCGTGTTGTCGTTGGGCGGCGTGATCCCCTCAAATTCGGGTTCTTCATCCACTTTCGCCGATTTACGCCACTGGCTGCCGACGAGGTCGAACGTGGCGAGGCGGATCGTGACGGGCACTTCGTGCCCCGTCGTCCACATGCGGATCGATTCGATGAGGGTGAAGTCCTGGATGTTGCCCACCTTGCGAGTCGGCGCCTGCACCGGGATGCGGATCTGGTACCAGCCGGTCGAGTTGCCGTTCGCGTCGGTGATGGCGCCCACGACGAAGTCGTTCAGCTCGGTAGGCTGGCCGAGGCGGTCGAGTTCCGAGCGGCTGAGGGGGACTTCGTACTGGAAATAGTCGTTCGAGACGTCGACCGTCGAGTTGAGGTTGAGGTCCTCCGAGTCCGGCACGCGGGCGTTGCCTCGCTTCGAGGTGGTGTTGTTGGCGAGTTTATTCTGCGCCTCGAAGGCGTTGAGCTCGCCGGCGGGGAAATAGCGCGTAAACCGCTGCTGGATCGTCGGCGTCTCGGGGTAAAAGGCGCGGTTGCCGTAGAAGAGGTCGTTGTCGAAATAGTGGTAGTCGTCGCCCGAGGGGTCGGCCTCGATCTTCGCGATCATGGCCTGATAGCGCGGATCGGGGTTGCTGCGGTCGAGCGCGCTCAGGTAATTGGCGAAGACGGTCTGCTCGGTGGCGAGCGGGTCGTAGGCGGACGGGTCGTACGAGGCGAGGCCGTCGAGCCCCAGGTCTTCCGTGCGGTTGTTCTGCACGTTGATGATGTTGTCCGGCGTCACCGACGGGAGCCGGCCCCAGGCATCCGGCGCGGAGCCGAGCGTGGCGGTGGACAGGCCGTCCTCGTTGTTGAGGTTGCCGTTCGGCAGGACATCCTCCGAAATCGACCCCAGGTCGACGAACAGCTTGGCGTCCGGGCCGGCGTCGCTCTGCCCGTCCGGGAAGACGCGGACGATGAACTCGACGAACTCGATGTTCTTGAGGTTGAAGTCGTTGAAGCCTTCCGGCAGGCGCTGGGTCATGCCGCCCCAGGCGTCCTTCGGGTTCTGGAAGTAGCCGTTGAGGTCGCGGTTGAAGTTGTACGGGCCGCGCTCGCGGGGGTCGAAGTAGAGGTCGAGGGTCGACTGCGTGCGGTCGACTTCGCCGCGGGTGTCGCGTTCGGGGAAGACGTCGTTGATCTGGACGATCCCGACGGCCGGGTCCGTGGGCTCGTTGCTCGAGATGTCGCCGAGCTGGTTGCGGGTGTTGATGTTGAGCTGATACCAGGCCAGGGTGCCGCGCCAGTTGGTGCGCAGGGAGTCCTGCTGGCTGCGGGGCAGGCCGGCGATGGGTTCGGCGCCGGGGCGCAGCGAGTCCGGCGGGGCGCTGAGGCGCCAGGGGCCGGCCTGTTTGAGCGAGAAGGTGGTCTCGAAGCCCTCGAAGTCGTCCACGTAGGAGATGCCGGAGAGCTCGTCCGACTTGAAGTCGCGGCCTTCCTGCCGCAGCTGGCTCCGGCTGCGGCGGAACGCGCTGGTCTGGGCGCTGCCGGGGCGGAGCTGGGCGAATTCGCCGGTGACGTTGATCTGGCTGGCGTCGCGTGTCTGGATCAGCGGGAGCCAGTCGATGGCGCGGGTGAGCCAGCGGGGTTCGAGGCGCAGGTTGCCGTCGAGCCCCCAGATCGTGTTCGAGATGGGCTCCTCGCCGAGGCGGAACTTGTCGACCGGCGACTTCTGGCTCAGCCGCATGATCGTGGTGCCGATGTTCAGCTTGTCCTGGTACTCGTAGTAGGCGCGGGCGCCGAGGAGCGTCTTTTTCTGGATGTTGAAGAACGAGTTCTGCTCGTACTCGATGTTGATGTTTCGGCCGGCGGTGAGGAAGGCGGGGTTCGTGATGCTGACGGTGCCGCCCTGGTAGTCGACGACATAGTCGGTGCCTTCGGCGAGCGGCGTGCCGCCGGCGGTGACGCGGACGGAGCCCTCGACGAGGCCCGAATACGCCCTGAGGTCATAAAACTCCTGAACGCCGCCCTTGTACGAGCCGTTGATCGCGTACACATCCAGCTGGGTATCGCGCCGGGCGTTTTCTTTCTTCTGCCGGTAGAGGCTCGAAAAGACGAATTTGCTCTCGGCTTCCTGCTGGGCTTCCGGGTCGGTGACGGTGGCCTCGATCTCGTCGGCGATGCGTTTGCCGAACGGTTCGAGGTAGGGGAAGATGAGGAGCCCCGTGCCCGGGTCGATGGTGTAGTTGACCAGGTAGTCGAACTTGTCGTCCGGCTGCTGCGATTCGTCGGTGTTCAGGCGGTCGAGACCGAGGATCTGGAGCAGGGTTTTGGTGCGGCCGACGCCGGGCAGCGTTTTGGCGGAGGGCTGGCCCGGGGCGTCGTAGAAGACCTGGAGTTCGAACTCGTTGGGATTGATGCCGCGCCCCTGGAGCTTGTAGATGTTGCGCATCTCCAGGTACCACGCGGAGGGGTCGAACCCTTCGGTGGGGTTGGGCTGCCTGAGGTTGGTCGGGCGCAGCAGCTTGAGGACGAGGTTTTCGTCGCTATCCGGTTTGTCGACCGCGAATTCGCCGACCTGGAAGACCTGCCCGCCGGCCTGGTAGCGGAATGCCACCGCGAGGGCCTCGCTTTCCTGCAGGCGCGATGTCAGCGAGATGTAGCCGAGGGCGTCGTCGAACGTGTAGTCGCGCCCCAGCTCGAGCTTCTTGAAGAAGTCGCCGGTCTGGTAGTCCGACGCGTCGAGGTCGAGCGACTGGATCAGTTCCGGCGTGAGCGTGGTCTCGTCGTAGGCGTCGACCTGCCGGTTCGGGAGGACGGTGCCGGTGTAGGAGCCGGCTTCGACGCGCGTCGCGGGGTCGTCGCCGAGGTCGACCACGGCGATCACCTTGCGCAACTCCAGGTTTTCCGGGCTGGCCGGCTGGAGCTTCCAGAGTTCGACGTCGGTGATGCGCTCGAAGCCGTTGGCCACCGTGATCAGCGGGGGATTCGAGAGGGCGGTCTCCCAGCGGTTGCGGAAGTAATAGGACAGGAAGAAGTGCGTCTTCTCGTCGTAGTCCGTGGGGCGCAGGTCGAACTCGACGGTCTCGGAGCCGCCGTCGATGCTGAGGCTGTTGGACTGGCCCTCCTGCTGGCTGACGACGGTCTGGAACTGGATGCCGCCGAGCTGGAATTCGCTCTTGATGCCGAAGAGGCTCTGGCCGCCGCGGATCAGCGAGGAGGGCGTCTGCAGAAAGACGTTGCCGGCCTCGATGTTTTTGATGATGTCGTCGTCGTAGCCCTGGTACTGGAGCTTGAGCTGGTTCTGGTAGTCGAAGTCGCGCTCGGTGTCCCAGTTGACGTCGATCCGCATCTTGTCGCCGATGGAGCCGACGATGCCGAGGCGGAGGTCCTGCCGGAACTCGGGATCCACCTGCGTCTCCCGCCCGGTGATGGCCGTCTGCTGGTCGCTCTTCCGGATGTTGAAGCCGGCGTTGATGTTGGCCTGCCCGTTGACGCGCAGGTCGATGTCCGTCGTGCCGAAGATCGTCGAGAACGCGCTTTCGCGGCCGCCGGGCACGTTGAAGTTGAAGCCGAAGCCGCCCCGACCCTGGTTCTGGCGCCGGCGCGTGGCGTTCTGCTCGGCCAGCCGGCGGAAGGTGGTGGTGATGCTCGATTCGAGCCGGCGCTCGCGGTATTCCTCGAACGACAGCTCGACCGGAATACGGACATCCTCTTTGCCGACATACTCACGCACCCGGTAGCGCATCTCCGTGGAGTCGAGTTCGATCTCGTGGCGCCACGTCGTGCCCAGCTTCGGCGTCAGCGGCCGGTGCTGGCGCGGGAAGAGCGAGGCGTAGCGGTTGGGGTCGGAGAAATGCGGGATGTACTGTTTCGCCAGGCGGGTCGTGTCGACGGCGACGCTGTCGGTGTCGGCCCGGGCGATGGCGAGGCGGGACGAGTCCACGGCGACGCTGTCGGTGTCGGCCGGGGCGAACGGACGGGTCATGCGCAGCGCGTACAGGGTGTCGCTGTCGGTAGCGGCGGCGCTGACGAAAACGGCCATCAGGCCCGTGGCGCAGCCGAGGAGAACGGCGAGCACCTTCAACGGATGCCGGGGTCCACGCTGCCGGGGCCCTGCGCATGAGGATCCCATCCCATGGGATCCGGCACGTTGGGACGAGACGGTAAGGGCGCTCCTGGATCGCACGGTGATCACGTACCTCTTTTGTACTTACATATCTACACACAACCGCCGGCAGGATGAGACTCCTGTGAATGGCCGACAGTTTTTCTACATTGTGGTATCAAGAAGTACGTATAGGCGATCTTCGCTGGATATACAGAGGGGATCGACGCCAGGGAAGCCGTGCATAAACGCCGACGTCAAAGCGGCCGCTGCGTTGCTTCCGTACTCCATTTTTGCGTCAGGGGAAGTATTACAAGGCTCTCCATTTTTTGTTCTGCATCCCTTTTTTCATACCCTCTCTTCTATGAAAACGATTTTTCCGGCTGTGCGTACGCGCCGGCCCATCCGCTTTCTCTCGCTCGTTCCGCTTCTGGCGATGACCTGTTACGCCGGCGCGGGCTGCGCCTCCGGCCGCGGCGCCGCCGCCGATCCGGCGGCCGATCGCGCCGCCATCCTGCGCGTGCTCGACGAACAGGTGACCGCCTGGAATGCCGGCGATATTCCCCGGTTCATGGACGGATACTGGAAGAGCGATTCGCTCCGCTTTGCATCCGGCGGCGCCGTGCAGCAGGGGTGGCAACAGACCCTCGATCGCTACCGCCGCAGCTACCCCGATCGGCAGACCATGGGCACGCTGGCCTTCACCCTGGAGGACGTGCGCGTGTTGTCCCCCGAGTGGGCCACGGTCTTCGGTCGTTTCCATCTCACCCGGGACGCTTCCGTCGGCGATGCACGGGGGCTCTTTACGCTGATGTTCCGAAAATTCCCGGAGGGCTGGCGCATCGTGAGCGACCACACATCGGCCGGCTGACACGGCTTCGTTCCGCCCCTTTGTCCCTCCCAACCGCTTCTCCTGCTCCCGTGGATACCTTCCTCTCCCAACGCGTCGTCGTCGTCACCGGCGCCGGCGGACGCCTCGCCGGCTACATGCTCCATGCGCTGTCGGACGCCGGCGCCACGCTCGCGGCGGTCGAACGGCCGGGTCGTGCCGGCGCCTTGCCCGCGGGCGCCGCGGGCGGCTTTCATCAGGCCGACGTCAGCCGCGAGGCGGGCGTGGTCGACGTATTCGCCGAGATCGTGGCAGCCTATGGGCGGATCGATGCGCTGATCCATACCGTCGGCTCCTGGGATGGCCGGCCGCTTACCGAAACCTCGCTGGCCCAGTGGAACGGGCAGATCGAGGCGAATCTCACGACGGCGTTCCTCTGCATGCGCGAGGCGGTGCGCCATATGCGCGGCGCCGGCGGCCGCATCGTGGGCATCGCGTCGGCGCAGGGGGCGGATCGCGGCGTCGCCGAACAGGCCGCCTACTCGGCGTCGAAGGCCGGCGTGGTGCGGCTGATCGAGGCCATCGCGGCGGAGCACCGGCCCGACGGCATCCACGCGTTTGCCCTCGCCCCCTCGATGATCCTGTACGACGGCGCCGGCGGGGCCGGCGTACGCGCCGAACAGCTGGCCGGGTTGTGCCTCGACCTCCTGCGCCCGGAAGCCGCCGCCATGAGCGGGAGCGTGCTGCGGGCGTACGGGGACGCGTAGGACGGAAATCGTCGATGGGCCGAGCGGGCGCGGCCATGCCGCGACGGCGCCGCGCCACGGAAGTCGGCGGTGCGTCAGGCGAGGGTCGCGACGTTGACGTGGCCTTCGAGCCAGCGGGTGGTGATCTTGAGACCCCGGTCCGCGAGGGCTTTCAGGAACGCATGCGCCGGCACGGCGAGTTCGGCCGGCGCGGCGCCGCCGCCGGCCATCTGGCGGCTGGCGAGCAGGCAGGCGATGGTCGCCGTGGGGATGCTCGTGCAGCGCTGGATGGCGGACAGGCCGGTTTCCTCGTCGTAAAAATCCACCATCTCATACACGAGGGTCTGGTCGCGGCCGTCCTTGTGACCGCAGATCATCACCCGCATCAGCACGGCATCCTGGTAGTCGCCGCCGAGGCGGCTGCGGAGCCGGCGGACGAGCACGTCCCGAAACGTGAGGTGCGTGCGGGCATCGATCTTCTGCCGCTGCGCGAAACCCAGCCCGATGATGAACCGCATCTGGTTGGCATGGCCGGGCCAGCGGATCGTCTTGTGATCCAGGGTCTGGATCTGCCCCGAGAAGTCGTCGACCAGCGACGCATACCCGCCCGTGGTGCTGAAGGCCTCCATCGTCTGGAACGGTTCGGGGAAATGGATCTCCTCGTCGTTGCTCAGCGGCGCGATGGTTTTGACCTCGCCGTTCTCGATGATCTGAACCGGGATGGTGTAGTCGTCGAGGATTTTTTCGGCGGACCACGAGAGCCGGAAGTTGAACGGCGGCTCGGGGTGGAGGGGGACGTCGCCCACGCGGATATGCACGGCCTTGACCGTGTCGAAATACGCGATGCCGGTACGGCTGAGGATATTGACGAGGCCGGGCGAGAGCCCGCAGTTGGGGACCACCCACACCGATTTGCTCTGGGCCTCGGCGTTGAGGGCGAGGGCGGCGCGCAGGGTGTCGTCGTCGCCGCCGAGGTCGCAGAAATGGACGCCGAGGTCGAGGCAGAGGCGCGAGATCTGCGGGTTGAGACGGGCCGGCACGCAGCCGATGGCGACGTCGCACCCCATCAGGACCGAGGAGAGAATGCGGGGATCGCGCGCGTCGCTCTGGTAGGAGCGCAGCTTCGGGCTGTCGATGCGGGCGTGCAGTTCCTGGAGAAGGCGTGCGTGGGAATCGCAGATCTTGATCTGAGCCACATCGTCACGCGTGCTCAGGTCGGAAGCGATGGCCGAGCCGATCGCGCCGGCGCCGATGACGGCAATCTTCATGGGTGCTTGTCGGCAAACGTAGGTGGTAGCGGTCGCCCCGGCATCCGGCACGGTAGGGAGGGATGCCCGAGGGAACCGTTCCCACCGACATCTTCGGGCGCTGTTCCCGCCCGTAGAGGCCGCCCCCTATTGTTCACCTTGCTTTAACGCGCCGGCCCACCGGGCATGCCTTGATCGCCTACCCGGCGCGCCGTATGTTCCTTGACGACAACCGATGGACCCTGCCAGCACGTCTTGTGGCAGAAACCAGCTTTCCGCATCCGGCCCGTCAATAGTGGCGTCGGCGTCTTGGCGTGAAGTAGTACCGTCCGCCGATCCCGAGTTGCAGCGTGAGCCGGGTATAGGGCGCCAGGTCAAAAACGGGCACGACTTCGATGAACACGTCGAACGGTTCGTCGAAGAGATAGGTGGCGCCGAAAGGCCCGCGGACCCCGATGACGGCGCGTTCGCCGGCGGAAAGGCGGCCCCCGATGCCGTAATAGGCGTAGGATCGATTGGTCTCCAGCCCCTCGAAACGCGTGGTGTGCCAGACGTAGTCGGCGATGAGCTGGATGCTGCCGTCGTTTTCCAGCGACCAGGCGGCCGCCATGTCGATGGCCCGGGTGTCGCGAACCCAGTATTTGGCGCTGATGCCGGTGGGCGCGCCGAGGATGATGCCGACGCCGAACGGGTTGTCCTGGGCCCACGCCGGCAGCGGCTGCAGGCCGAAAACGCCCAGCACCGCGAGGAAAGCGCCCAGCGTGAGCCGGTTCAGGGCGATCCGGAGGTTCGTCATGCGCCGCGATTCGGCGTCACGTGCGTCAAAAAGCATGTCGGAATAATGCATATTTCGTGGTCACGATTCTGTCAGCCTAACCGGAACGTAACGATGTTGAACAAAGAGGCATTTCGCGATAGCCGGCGTCATGCTCTGGCGCATCGTGGCGCACCGGCATGTTACCCCCCGCATGTAGGAACGCACTGGCTCTACGACGGCTCCTTGCACCTGTGACGGTAATGCTAGAGACCAACGAAAAGCCCTCGTTCTCGCGGTACACCATTTCTTCGACACTGGGTACCGGCGGCATGGGTACGGTCTACAGGGCCCATCATGAGATTCTTGACCGCCCCGTCGCACTGAAAGTACCGAAGGAAGAGTTTACGAGGGATCAGATTTTTGTAGAACGCTTCATGCGGGAGGCCAAGGCGCTTGGAACGCTGAAGCATCCGCATGTCGTCTCCGTGTACGATGCCGGCATCGAGCATGGGGTGCCGTTTATTGCCATGGAGTGCGTCGAGGGCAAGACGCTCGCGGAGATCATTCGGGATGGGGGCGTCCTGCCTATCGAGGACATCGTGCGCTGGGGATGGCAGATGGCGGATGCGCTGGCCTATGTGAACAAGCGCGGCGTGCTGCACCGCGACCTCAAGAGCGCTAATGTCATCATCAACCGCGCCGGCGCGGCCGTGATCACGGATTTCGGCATCGCCCGATTGGAAGAATCCTCCACGCAAATCACCCGGGGGATGATCGGCACGCCGGCGTATATGAGTCCGGAACAGGCGCGCGGCCAGCCGATCGACGCGCGGAGCGACCTCTACAGCCTCGGCATCATCCTCTACGAATGCCTCACGGGCGAGCTCCCCTTTGCGGATGAAAACGCGCTGGCCCTGATCCAGAAAGTGATCAACGAAGCGCCGCCATCGCTCATGCGCCGGCGTCCCGACACGCCGTCGTGGCTGAGGGCGGTCGTCTACCGCTGCCTCGAAAAAAAGCCGGCGCGCCGGTACAAGAGCGGGCAGGAGATGGCCGAGGCGCTACGCCCGTTTGTCTCCGCGGAACCGTCCCGCCTCCGCGAGGAGACGGCGATGACGGTGTGGAGCCAGCCGGCCGATACGCTCGTCTCGCCCCCGCATCGCGAAGCGGCGCGGCATTTCACGCTCGCCGTGGCCAATCTGGCCCGCGCCATCCAGCTCAGCGGCGGAAAGGTGCGCACGTCGCTGCACGATGGCATGACGCGGACGTGGCACACGTTTCAGCAGCGGACGGAAATGCTACCCGAACCGCTGCCCGCTCCGGAGCACGTCACGGTCGTGGACGAGCCGGTCGCCAGCCGGTTCGCTTTCGGCTATCGCTCTATCGCCGTCGTCCTCCTCCTCTGTCTCTCGTTCACCGCGCTCTGGGGCGCCGTCATCGCCCCGGGGATGAAGGCCGCCGACGAGGTCGACACCTGGGGCGTCTATGTGTCGCCGGTGCGTCCCGAGGCCGCGTATACCCCGTTGCCGCCGCAGGAGTTATCTGCGGGTCCGGGCTTCGTCGACGACACGCCGGCCGAACCCGAGCCGGCAACGACGCCCGCTCCGGCCGTCGCCGGCAAGCCGGACACGAAAAATGTCTCGTCCTCCGCCGCGCGTCGGCGCGAACTCATCGAGCAGAGCCGGCCCGTGCAGATCAATCCCCTGGAGCCGGAGCCGGTCAATCCCGGCGTCGCGGCGGTCGAAGCGCCGGCGGCCCCCACGCGGTTTGCCGTGCTGCCTTCGTCGATCTGGACGCTCAAGGAGCAGGCGACGCCCCGCGCTTTCGAACGTCAGCTCCGTTCGCTGCTGAAGAACAAGCAGGTGGCCGTGCTCGATCCGAACGATGTGGAGGCGCCCGATGCGGCCTACGTGTTTCTGGTGGATCAGGCCGGCGGCAGCATCCCGCATATGCTCGCCTGGCGGGATCAGGCATGGACGGACCTGAAAACCGGGGAGGGTTTTGTGCTGACGGAATACGGCTTCCTGCCGCAGTCGGCCGCCGCGGACACCGTGGGGCTGGGGCTGGAGGCGTACTGGGTGGAACACGCCCTCAACGGCGTGACGCAAAACAAGAAACGCGTGGGCTGGTAATCGGGGTTCAATGCTCCCTGAATTCCAGGATGCTCTTCTGATCCGTGCGTTCCTCGATGACCTGTCCGCACTTCCGGCACTGGAACTGGATGCTTTTGGGCAGGGTGCCGCTGATGCCCATGAAGACGCCCATGATGAATCCCCAGGCGGAATAACGCGCTTTGGCGGACACCCAGAAATCGCCCTTGGTGTAGCCGCACCGGCAGCGCGGCTCCGCGGGATTGGGCTGCTCGACGGGAGATAGGGTCGGCTTTTCCATAACGATCGTTCCGGGACGTTCAATGATTGGTGTGCGTTGAACATGAGGCGTGCCGGCTGGTTTCAGAAAGGAGGGCGCCGCATGCCGGCGCCCGCTCAACCCTGTTTACCATGCCGCTCCCATGAGCGCCTGAAACGATAAAGCCATGTCCTACTATTTCTCGAAAACCCTCGCGATGCCCCTGGCAGACGCCGTGGAGCATGTCACCGCCGAGCTGAAGAAAGAAGGTTTCGGCGTGCTGACGGATATCGATATCCAGGCCACCCTCAAGAAAAAACTCGACGTCGACTTCCGGCCCTACCGTATCCTTGGCGCCTGCAACCCGCCGTTCGCGCACCAGGCGCTGCTGGCGGAGCCGCATATCGGGTTGATGCTGCCGTGCAACGTGATCGTGCAGGAAACGACGCCGGGGCAGACGGACGTCTCGGCCGTCGATCCCATCGCGTCGATGCAGGCCATCGCCAATCCCGCGCTGCAAACCGTCGCTGAGGAAGTGCAGCGCCGGCTCAAGACGGTGATCGACCGGCTCTGAGCGGTCAGACCGTCTGCCCCACCGAACCCTGACCGCCCAGCCGGCGCACGACGAGCGTCGACGCGCCGATGAGCACCATCAGGAAGACGCTGTAGGCGGCGGCCGAACCGAATTCGTACAGCCGCAGCTGGGAGAGGATTTCCACCGAGATGGGCCGGTTCGAGTAGACGTAGAGCACGATCGAGGAGACGAACTCGCCGAGCGCGGTGACGAACGTGAGGAGGGTGCCGGCCAGCACGCCGGGGCCGATCGCCGGCAGCACGATGCGGCGGAAGGTGGTGCCGAAACGCGCGCCGAGGTCGGCCGACGCCTCGGTCAGCCGGTCGTCGTAGTTCTCGAGCGACGCGACGGTCGAACGGACCACGAAGGGGATGTGCCGCACGAAATACGCCAGCGGGAGGATCCAGAAGCTGCCCACGAGAATCTGCCCGAAGGACAGCGGCGACGCCTGGTTGAAGGTCACGATCAGGTTGATCGCGATCACGGTGCCGGGAATGGCGAACGGCAGGGCCGCGAGGAGGCGGATCAGCCCGCGCCCGGGCAGCCCGCTCTTGGCGATCACCAGCGCGGCCGCGACGCCGAAGACGACGTTGCCGGCGGTGGCGAGCAACGCCATCCGCAGGCTGTTGAGGATGGGCTGGAGCACGTTGGGGTCGGCCAGGAGGGCGGTGTAGTTCTCGATCGTGTAGCGCTGGGGCAGCAGCTGATAGGTCCAGCTCCCTTCTTCCGCGAACGAAATCAGCGCCACGGTGGCGATGGGCAGCATCAGAAACAGCAGGAGCGCGACGGCCCCCGCCAGCAGCAGGGTGCGCGCCCACCCGCTGCGGACGGGCAAAGCCGCGGCCTGGACGCCCTTGGCGGCGCCGGCGGGGTGCTTGCGGCGGTTGGACCACTCGATCAGCACCAGGAACAGCAGGCAGATGAACGTGAGGACGGTAGATACCGTGGCGGACAGGTTCAGGTCGCCGTTGGTCTTGTAGTTGTAGATCTGGGTGGTGAGGAAGCTCTCGGTGCCGGCGAAGAGGAGCGGCGCGGTGAACGAGGCCATCGAAATCATGAACACGAGCAGCGACGCGCTGACGAGCGAAGGCCGGAGCTGCGGCAGGATGACGCGCCGGAACGTGGTGGACGCCGGCGCGCCGAGGTCCGCCGAAGCCTCCAGCAGGCTGCCGTCGAGGCCGCGCAGGGCGGCGGTGACGAAGAGGTAAAAGTACACGTACATCGTGTAGACGTGGACGAACCAGACGGCCCAGAGTCCCTCGAACGCAAAGGGCACCTCATCCAGCCCGAACAGCATCTGCACGCCGCGCGGCAGGATGCCGCTTTCGCCGTAGAGAAAAAGGAACGCGAGCACGCCCACGAGCGGCGGTAGGGCCAGGGGCAGGGCCGCGATCGCCATCAGCGTGCGCCGCATGGGGAAGTCGTACCGGAAAAACAGATACGCCAGCGCCGTGCCGAGCACGCCGGCGCCCAGAACGCTGTACAGCGAAATCGAGATGGAGTTGATGAGCGCCCGCACGTTGGCGTTCCGCCACGAGGAAAAGACCTCGGCCAGATTGCCGTGCTGGAACGTGGTCGAAAACGTGCGCAGGCTCGGATACAGGACGTAGCCGAGCAGGATGAGCAGGACCGGGATAAACAGCGCCAGGGCGCTACGACGGGTAAACACAGCGGGCGAAGGGCAATCGTGGAGGGCGGCTTCGCCCCGGAAGGGCGATCAAAAAACGACACGCCCCTCGAGGGCGCGCGAGAGCGTGGCTTCGTCGGCATACTCGAGATCT
>JAWKNW010000026.1 GCA_041391505.1 Rhodothermales bacterium | reverse complement strand
GTCGTGCTGGGGGTGAGCATCCCGACCCTGATGATTCTGCATCGGCGCGTGTTCAAGCCGATCGGCGATCGCTTCGTTGCGACGGGGCTGCCGCGTCTGATGAGCCGCTATCGGGCCTTTCTTGAATGGATGCTGCATCGAGACTACAGCGCGAAGCGCTCCATGCTGCGGAATACGTTCGCCCTGGGCTCCTTCACGCTGGGCGTGCTGTTGCTGACGCTGGGCGCCATCGTGGGCGCGCTCGCCGGCGACCTCGCCGGCCAGATCCTGCTGGTGCCGGGAGGCCTCTTCGCCGCCGCCGGCCTGCTGGGCATCTTTGCGCATGTGTTCGAGATCATCTACATCGGAGGCAAGACCTCGGTGAAGGCAGGGATCTATCTCGCGGTCGGGATCGGGCTTCTGCTGGGCATCATCCAGCTGAGTCCCCGGCATCTCGAGCCCCGGGCGGTCGTGGTCCTGATGTCGGTGCCGGCGCTCGTGATCCTCGCCGGCTTCCTCGGCAGCCTGTTTAACAAGCGGGCGCACCTGATCCTGACGGACAACCGGGCGCGTCTGCTTAACGGCGTCATGGGCGCGCTTTTCGGTATCATCTTCCTCTTTGCGCTGGCGCCGACCGGGGTGGTGTTTTTCCCGACGACCGATCCGAACCAGATCGTCGTCGAGTTCAAATCGCCCATCGGCACGAACATCGAAACCAGCAACGGGATCGCGGAGGAAGCGCAGCGCCGCATCGACGCGCTGCTGCACGAAAACCCGATGTCGCGCATGAACGTGAAGAACTTCCTCACGAACGTGGGCGTCGGCGGCGACATGATGTTCGGCGGCGGGGCATCGGGCCCCGAAAACGCCCGGCTGACGCTCAACCTGGTCGACTACGAGGATCGCGCTGAAAAAAGCACGATCACCATGTCGAACCTGCGCGACCAGCTGAAGGGCATTCCCGGTACGGAAGTGACGTTCAGCCAGGACCAGTCGGGCCCGCCGACCGGGGACCCGGTGAACATCGAGATCTCGGGCGAGGACTTCGACACGATCGTGCGCATCGCGCGCGAGATCAAGACGATGCTGGTGGATGCGTCCGAGACCGGCGTCGTTCCGGGTCTGGTGGATGTGAACGACAACCTGAACACCGGCCGGCCGGAGCTGCAGGTCGATATCGATCGGGAGCGGGCCGCGCAGTACGGGCTTTCGACGAGCCTGATCGCCACGACCATCCGCTCCGCCATCAACGGCGCGGAGGCCGGCAAGTACCGCACCGGCAAGGACGAGTACGATATCATGGTGCGCCTGGGCGAGGACGACCGTTCGAGCCTGGAGAGCCTGCGCAATCTGACCATCCTGCATGAAGGGCGTCAGATCCCGCTGGTGGCCGTGGCCGACATGCGTATCCGCGGCGGGCTGGGCACGGTGACGCGGCTCGACCTGTCCCGGGTGGCGACGGTATCCGGCAAGGCGGCCGAAGGCTTCGCCGGCCCGGAAGTGCTGGCCGGCGTGCGCGCCTTCATGGCCGATTACGAAAAAACGGTCCCGGATGGCTACACCCTCACGTACACGGGCGAAAACGAAGAGCAGAACGAAAGCTTTACGTTCCTGACCTACGTACTCCTGATCGGCGTGGCGCTGATCTTCATGATCATGGTGGCGCAGTTCAACAGCGTCAGCGCGCCGTTCATCATCATGGTGGCCGTCGGTCTGAGCCTGATCGGGGTGCTGCTCGGGCTTATCGTGACGCGCACGCCGTTCGGTCTGATGACGTTCATCGGGGTGATCAGCCTCGCGGGCATCGTCGTGAACAACGGCATCGTGCTCATCGACTACACCATGAAGCTCCGTGAGCGCGGGATTGCGAAGAAAGAGGCCATTCTGGACGCCGGCGCGACGCGTCTGCGGCCGGTGCTGCTTACCGCCCTGACGACGGTCATCGGCCTCGTGCCGCTTACGTTCGGTCTCAACGTCGATTTTGTCGGTTTGCTGACCGACTTTGCGCCAAATTTTCAGTTCGGTTCGCAGAACACGCAGTTCTGGGGTCCGATGGGCGTGTCGATCATCAGCGGGCTGACCTTCGCGACCTTCCTCACGCTGGTCATCGTGCCGGTCATGTATTCGGTGTTCGACTCCATCTCCGGCCGGTTCGGCGAAATCTTCGGCACGTCGTCGGAGGCTGAGGCGGATGTGCTGGAAGGCGGCGATGGGGCGCCGGCCGACGGGATGCCGCGGCTCGATGGCAACGGAGCGGCGCATGCCGGCCGCGACGGCGCCAAGATGAAGCCCGCGACCACCTGATATCCTGCGTTTCGCTATGGGGCCGTCGTTCATCGCCTGCGGTGGACGACGGCCTTTTTTTATGCGCTCGTATCCGCTCCGGGGACCCTCACCGTGATGCCTCCCGGGTGCCGTTGAATGAAGAGCAGCAGGGTGTAGATGAGCAGGATCACGCCGGCTATTTCGAGCAGCTCCTCGAAGGTCGAAAGCACGTCGTAGATCAGATAGAGCCCATCCGGCTTGCCCTCGATGTAGGCGGCTTCGATGGATTCCATGCCCACGGCGCCACCGACGTACAGGATTGCCGAAAGAATCAGCCGGTTGCGGATCGCCGATTCCAGCCTGAAGATGAGCGGCGCGTAGGTGATCGTGAGGCCGAGGACGAGCAGGCCGTACGGGATGATCCAGGCGTAATAAAGGGCGCCGGTCGCATGAAGCATTTCCCGGGTGGTGTTGGTCAGGCGTTCGTGCAATTCAGCGAACTCATCGACGCTGAGAAAGAGAAACACGAGACCGAGGAAAGACCAGGGTTTGCTTGCCGCCCCGACCTGTTTGCGGACCCTGGCGAGCAGGATGAAGAGCGTTGCGCTGAACAGCAGCAACATCGTCGAAAAGTAGGTGGGGAGGTTGTGCTCCCGCCCCATGTGGATGAGGTGGACGATGTTATAGGGATTCTCCTTGCCGGTCGCATAGGAAAGAGCAAGGCCTCCGAGGTGGAGCACGACGAGGACGATCGTCGCGCCGATGAGCGTTCGCGCCACGTTGCGCGGCGTGAGGGTGATGCCTTCCTGAGGAAACGATGACATGCGGGTTGGAATCGTGAGGGTAGGTTTAGTCTAGATGGGGCCTGCGAATGCGAGCATTGACGATTGGGCGTTACGCGGAGCTTCGCGCCCGGACGTGCATCCACACGTAGAGAAACGCGGCGAGGCCGATCATGCATTCGACCAGCTCGGACGTGCGCTGCATGTAGTAGTCGAATTGCTCCTGGATCGGGTGGAAGTCGTTGTAGGCATCGACGCCGGCATGGACCGAGATGATCAGAAACCACGAAAACAGCAGCGCCGGCGTGGCGATGGGGCGGAACAAGGGGATGCGGCCCAGCGCGATGCCGATGAGGCCGGCGAGGCCGAACCCGAGCCGCATATATTCGGAATTGCCCTGCAGGCCGGGCAAATTGTGCAGGTTGGTCTCGCCCTGGCTGTTCAGGTTCATCCAGGATTCCGGGGTGTCGAAGCGGAGGAACTGCTGCCCCCAGGATATCTCCTCCATGCCGATCAAGAGCAGGATCACCCCGAACAGCAGGAAAAAAAGACGATATAGGATCGGCTCTCCGGTGTCGCGCAGTTTCCAGGCGAAGACCATGCTATACAGCCCGCCGATAAACAACGCCACGAAGGTGAGCATTTCCACCGGTCGATTTTCGAGCAGCATCCAGAGGGCCAGCTTGCGGGTTGCCGGCACGGCGATACCCAGGGCCTGGATGAGGGCGATAATCCACGGAGAAAGGAGGACGATGCGGCGTTCGTTCGGCGTGAGTCCGAAGGCGCCGGAGGAGCCTCTCCAGGCGGAGAGGGGACCGGGAAACAGGTACCTCGTCAAGGTCGTGCAGCAGAAAGGATCGGATCGTGAGGATCAGGCAGAAGTCGCAGGGAGAATGAGCGAGACGTGCTGTCTGACAGGGCGTCTGGCGTACGTTTTACGGGACGCTTCATGCGATCGATAGCTATTCTCATGCCGTCGTGCATTCCGCGCGGAATCATGGCGTGTCTCGAAAGGAAGAAGATGGAAAAAGTCGTTAATTGAACCTATACTCGGTATGCGTTAAGATAATGCTCAGGTCCTCAAGGATGCGCGCAAAAAGCAAGGCTGAAGTTCCTGTGAGCCCTCTCGATGGCGCATCCAAAGCGAAGGTAGGTCGTTGAAGCCCGCATGACTCTGCTAATCCTGTACGTACTTCTGGCGACCGGTGTCTCCTTCCTGTGTTCGATCATGGAGGCGGTTATTCTGAGCATAACGCCTTCCTACATCGCGCGTCTCGAGCAGGAAGGCCGGCCGCTCGGAAAGCAGATCCGTGCGCTCAAGGCGCACATCGACCGGCCGCTGGCGGCCATCCTCAGTATGAACACCATGGCCAATACGATGGGCGCCGCCGGCGCCGGCGCGCAGGCCGCGATCGTGTTCGACAACCAGGTCGTCGGGGTGTTTTCCGCCATCCTGACGTTTATCATCCTCGTGTTTTCGGAGATCATCCCGAAAACGGTCGGCGCGCTGTACTGGCGCCGGCTCGCCCCGATCGTCGTGCGCATCCTGACGCCGCTCATCTGGATCCTGTGGCCGCTCGTCAAGCTCTCCCAGGGCATCACGCTGCTGCTGGCGCGCAACAAGCGCGGCTCCTCGTTCAGCCGCGAGGAATTTACGGCGCTGGCGGAGGTGGGTCAGCAGGAGGGGGTCTTCCACGAAAACGAATCGCGGATCCTCAAGAACCTGTTCCGCTTTACGACCATCCGCGTCAAGGATATCATGACGCCGCGCATCGTGGTCTTCGCGCTGTCCGAGGCGATGACCATCGACGAGGTCATGGCGGCGCACGAAGAGTTTCGTTTTTCCCGCATCGTCGTCTACCGCGAAAGCCGCGACCACGTCGTGGGGTACGTGTTGAAGGACGACATGCTGCTCAAGGCGGCGCAGGGGAACGGGAGCATGCAGCTTGCGAAGCTGGCGCGCGAGATCATGGTGGTGCCGGACGCGCTGCCGATTTCGGCCCTGCTCGATCGCTTGCTCGACCGGCTGGATCATATCGCCATGGTGGTGGATGAATACGGGGGCTTTGCCGGCATCGTCACGATGGAGGATGTCGTCGAAACGCTGCTCGGCATGGAGATCGTCGACGAGGCCGACAACATCAAGGACCTCCAGGAGTGGGCGCGGCAGCAATGGACGCGTCGCGCGCGCCGGCTGGGGCTCGTCACGGAAGGCGGCGAGGCCATCAGCCCGGGCCGGGACGCACCGGTTACCCGCCCGGTAGAAACGGATCGTACATCGTCGGAATGAACATCGCCCTGTTGCCCGACGCGCACCTGCGCGTCTTCGAGCGCCCGCCCGCCCCCGCTCCGGACGCGCTGCGCACCGTCTATCTCATCGGCATCTGCGGCACCGGCATGGGGTCGCTGGCCGGCTTGCTGAAAGAGGCCGGCTACGCGGTTTCGGGCTCGGATCAAGCGGTCTACCCGCCCATGAGCACCCGGCTGGCGGAAGCCGGCATCCACGTCGTCGAAGGCTACGACGCGGCGCATCTCGATCCTCCGCCCGATCTGGTGGTCGTGGGCAACGCCTGTACCCCGACGCACCCCGAAGCCGCCGCGGCGCGCGATCGCGGGCTGGTGCAGCTGTCGTTTCCCGAGACGCTTTCCCACCTCTTTCTCACGGGCCGGCGTTCGCTCGTGGTTGCCGGAACGCACGGCAAAACGACCACGACCGGGTTGCTTGTACACGTACTGCGTTCGGCCGGGCGTGACCCCGGCTTTCTGGTCGGCGGCGTGCTGCAGGGCATGCAGACCAGCTTTGGCATCGGCAGCGGGCCGCATTTCGTGGTGGAGGGTGACGAGTACGATTGCGCCTATTTCGATAAGCGACCGAAATTCGTCCACTACCAGCCGACGAGCGGTATCGTGACGTCGATGGAGTTGGACCACACGGATATCTATCCCGACTGGGCGTCGTACCGGGAGGCGTTTGTCTCGTTCGCCCGGCTCGTCCCCGAGGCCGGCCTGCTGGCGCTTTGCGGCGACCACGACCCGGTCCGCGAACTCGCCGCCGAGGCCCGCAGCCGGGTGGTTCTGTACGGTTTGAGCCCCGGCAACGCGGTCACCTGCGCCCATGTCGCCGTCGATGCCCGGGGGCAGTCGTTCGATCTGGTGGTGGACGGCACGACGCGCGGCCGGCTTCACCTTCCCCTGTTTGGCCGGCACAACCTGAGCAACGCGCTGGCCGTCTGCGCGCTGGCGCTGGATGAGGGGCTGGATATGGACGCCCTGCGCGCCGGACTGGGCTCGTTTCCCGGCATGGTGCGCCGCCAGGAAGTGCTCGGCGAAGCGAACGGGGTGCGCGTGCTCGACGACTTCGCGCACCATCCCACCGCCGTGCGCGTCACCGTCGACGCCGTGCGGGATGCGAATCCCGGTCGCCGGCTGGTGGCGGTATTCGAGCCGCGCACCAACACGAGCCGGCGCAAGGCGTTCGAGCAGACCTATATCGAGGCGCTCGTTCAGGCGGATGTGTCCTGCATCTGTACCCCGCCGTTTCGCCATAACGACAACGCCGCCGATTTCCTGGACCCGCAGGTGGTGGTCGACTCCCTGTGTCGCCGGGGCGTGGATGCCCACCGGGCGGACAGTCCGGATGCGATGCTTGCCCTGCTGCTCGAACTCGTGGCGCCGGGCGACGTGGTGCTGATCATGAGCAACGGCGGGTTCGGCGGCGTGCACCGCCGGCTGCTGGCGGCCCTGCGGGAGCGGGAAAAATAAAACAGGCTCCGCGCGTTGCGCACGGAGCCTGGCGATTCGGCGACCTGCCCCGTCGGATCGAATCCGGGGAGGAGCGGTCGTCTGTATCGGGGAAGGGCGTCTGGCTAGAAGAACTTCTTCGCCATGCCGAGCAGGTCGTCCACGACCGAGCCGTCCTTATCGGCGTCGAGGAAGCCGCCGAGCATGTCGAGCGCCGGGTTGCCGGCCGAGCGCTGGCCGCCGCCGGCGAGACCCTTGAGGAGTCCGCCGAGGAGCCCGCCGCCGCTGTTGCCGCCGCCCATGGCGCCCGCGAGGCCTTCGAGCAGGCCGGCGTTCGACGTCTTCTTGCTGAGGGATCCCATCACGACCGTCGCGAGCATCGGAAGCATCTTCTTCAGCAGACCGGCGTCGAGGCCCGTTTCCTGGGCGGCGTGGCCGGCCACGTTGCGGCTCACGTCCTTGCTGCCGAGGATGTGGCCGAGGATGGCGTTGCCGTCCTGGATCGTCTCAGCGGCTCCGAGCATGTTCGGGTTTTCGACATACTGCGCGTGGCTGCCTTTCGAGAGCGCGCCCAGGAGGCCTTCGAGACCGCTCGGGGACGAAATGTTTTTCTGGATGCCGCGGGACAGGGCCGGCAGCATATGCGTCACGGCGCTCTGCACCTGGGATGGGTTCAGATTCAGCTGCTGGGCCATCTGTTGAAGCACGGCGCCGTTCTGGAGCACACTGTTGAGAAGGTTCATCGGGTATAGGTTGGCGATGGATGGTAAAAAACGCGCGACGGAGCCCGAAGGCATTCCGCACCGGCGGTAGGATTAGAACAAACGCTACTCCACAGACCGCGTGGGTCCGAAAACGGCCTGAATTCAAGGTTTCGCGTGCTCGTTGCCCCGGAATTGTACAAAATTAGTGTATTAAAATGCACGCCCTGCTGCGCAGCTAATCGGCCCGGTAGGCGATTCGGCCGCCCAGGATGGTGAAGTCGACGGTCGTTTCGGGGATTTCGTCCTCGGGTATCGTGAGCATATCCCGCGAGAGTACGGCGATGTCCGCGAGTTTGCCGGGAGCCAGCGACCCTTTCAGGTCTTCCTCGAATGCGGCGTAGGCGTTGTTGAGGGTGTAGGATTCGAGCGCCTGCATGCGTGAGAGGCGTTGTTCGGGGAAGAAGATCTCGCCGTTGTTCATGCGCCGGCTCACGGTCGCATAGTAGCTCGCGATGGCGCTCACGTCCTCTACCGGCGCGTCGGTGCCATTGCCCACGACGACGCCGGCCTGCCAGAGATCCTGCCAGACGTAGGCTCCTTCCCGGGCGCGCCGTTCGCCGAGCCGCTTCAGCACCCAGGGCCCGTCGGAGGTGGCGTGGACGCCCTGCATGGCCGCCACGACGCCGAGGTCGGCCATCCGCCGTACATCGTCCGGATGCAGGTGCTGGGCGTGTTCGATGCGCCACCGGAGGGGCGGCGCGTCTGGATGAGCGGCGAAGACCCGTTCGTAGATGTCGAGCACCTCGCGGTTGGCCCGGTCGCCGATGGCGTGGATGTTGACCTGGTAGCCGTGGGCGATGGCGACGTTGGCGGCCGCTTCGAGCTCGGCGATGGGGGAGAGATTGAGGCCGGCGCTTTTGGGCATGTCCTCGTAGGGTTCGAGCAACCACGCGCCGTGGGGGCCCAGCGCGCCATCCATCACCAGTTTGATCGAGCGGACGCTGAGCCAGTTGTCGCCATAATCCGGCATGAAATAGTCGTCCATCCGGGCGTCCAGCGTTTCAGGGGTTTCGCCGCGGACCATCACATAGAGCCGCACGGGCAACGCGCCTTCATCCGCCAGGCGTTTGAAGAAGTCGATCTCTTCGAAGGTGGAGCCCGCATCCTGGAACGACGTGATGCCGTTGGCGAGGGCGGCGGCGCCGGCGAGTTCGACCTGTTTGCGGAGGTCGGCCTCGATCTGTTCGGGCGTGCGCTGTTCCATGTAGGCGTTGAGCGCCTGCCGGACGAGCCCCTGGGCCGTCTCGCGCAGCAGACCGGTCGGCTCGCCGCGGTCGTCGTGCACGATTTCGCCGCCGGCGGGATCGGGCGTTTCGGGACTGACGCGGCCCAGCTGGAGGGCGAGCGCGTTGGCAAACGCGGCGTGCCCGCTGGCGTGAGACAGGAAGACCGGGTTATCCGGGGAGACGGCGCTCATGCCGTGGTGCGTCGGGACGCCGTCGACGCTGCCGGCCGGGGTTTCATCCCATTTCTCCTGATGCCAGCCGCGTCCCAGGATCCACTCGCCGGGTTCGGCCTGCCGGGCGGCCTCGGCCACCATGTCGACCATCTCCTGCCAGCTGTGCGCCTGGGTGAGGTCGAGGATCATCTTGGCCTGCCCGATGCCCAGGAAATGCCCGTGCCCCTCGATAAAACCGGGTATCGCGAGCCGGCCGGCGAGGTCGATGACCTCCGTGTCCTCGCCGATATAGTCGGCCATGTCGTCCGAACTGCCCAGGGCGAGGATTCGGTCTCCCCGCACCGCGAGGGCCTGGGCTTCCGGAAGGAGGGAGTCTACCGTGACGATCCGACCGTTGGTTAAAACGAGGTCGGCCGCTCGTTCACGGGGCTGATCGCAGCCAACCAGAACGAGCGCGAAGGCGATGAGGGTCATTCCGGCAGGGCCGGAGCGAGCAGCGCGATGGGCGAACATGGGTACGGGTGTAGGCGATTGGCGGTAGGGGCTCCGCAATATACGCCGCGCATCGCTACGGCGCATCGGAGCCCGATGTCGGATCTGGCGGAGCGAATGCGCATGGGTTGTTGACGCTCTCTTTCTCACTACCGCTTCGCAATCATGAGAACATTCCTTTACAACGCGCTTCTTTTTACGGCGGCAGGGTTGCTGGCCGTTTCTCCGGCCCTGGCCGACTCCATCTCCGGCATCCGCATTGCCCAGCCCAGCCCCTCCTATCTAACCCACAACCAGAACGTCGAAATCAGTTTCGCATACGCGACGGGCCGCGCCGGCGGCGTTCGGATTTTCGCCCGTCCCTTTACCGAGGGTGCACTTACGCCGGGTTATACCGCGAGCGGCTCGCCGTTATACCCCACCGGCAGCGGCGCCGGAAACGGCACGTTCACGATCACCGGCGGTGACGTCACGGTCGATCAGATTCGGTTCCAGATGCTGAACGACGACCAGACCGAGATCATCATGGAGTTTTTCGTCGATGTCCAGATCCATTTCGGTGAACATGGGATCTCGAACATCGCGCTCGATCCGTCCGGTTTCGCCTCGCTGGTTCATGGCGAGGATGTCTCGGCTACGTTCGACTACGCCACGTCGGAAGTCGGCGGGGTCCGCATCTTTTTGCGTCCCATGACCGGCGGCGATCTGTCGCCGGCTTACTCCGCGCACGGGTCCGGCATTTATCCGGCCGGCACGGGGGCGGGCACGGGCTTTTTCTCGATTACCGAGGGGGATGTGACCGTCGACCAGATCCGCTTCCGCATGACGAACGCGGACCAGACCGTGGTGCTGCTGGAATTCTTTCTGGACGTGGACTATGTCTTTTCGGATCACGCGATCCGCAACATCGTCGTGACGCCGGATGCGCCGGCCGCGTTGCCGCTCGGCAGCGCCACGGACCGGGTCGAGGTATCGTTCGATTATGCCACCAGCGAGGCCGGCGGCGTGCGCATCTTTGCCCGGCCGTTTACCGAGGGAGGGCTCACCCCGGGCTACGGAGCCAGCGGCTCGCCCACCTATCCGGTCGGCACCGGGTCGGGCAGCGGCACCTTCACGATCAATACCGGCGCCGTGCATGTGGACGGCATCCGCTTCCAGATGCTGACGGACGATCAGACCCAGGTTCTGCTGGAATTGGTGGTGCCGGTTGACGTGCTGTTCGCGGACAACCGCGTCGCCAACATCGATTTTGCCTATGCCTCACCGGGGTACTTCACGCTCGATGAGGAGACGCCGTTCACATTCGACTACGCAATCGCACAGGCCGGCGGGGCCCGTATTTTCGGCCGGCCGTTTACCGCAGACGGCCTGACCCCCGGCTATGGCGCGCATGGGTCGGGGCTGTATACGGGTGAAGGAGCCGCCAGCGGATTTTTTACGATCTCAGGGGCGGCGGCCGACGTGGACCATGTCCGGTTCCAGATACTGACCGCCGACCAGTCTGCGGTGCTGACCGAGTACTTCGTGCCGGTGGACTATCACTTCATCGCACCGTATAGCAACGTCGCCTCGGAAGACGAGGGCGTCTTGCCGGGCGATTTTTCGCTGGAGCAGAATTACCCGAATCCGTTTAATCCCTCGACGAGCATCCCATTCAACCTGGCGCAAACCGGTCCGGTCAGTCTGACCGTGTTCGACATGCTGGGACGTGAAGTGCGGACGCTGGTCGACGAGACGCTGCCGGCCGGCCGGCACGAAGTATCCTTCGACGCCGGCGCGCTGCCGAGCGGGATGTACATCTACCGGCTCAAGACGGCCGCCGGGTCGCAGACGCGTACGCTGGCGCTGATGAAGTAGGTTCGGGATGCGGGGTTCGGGATGCGGGATGGCAGTTGCCCTCCATCCCGCATCCTGCATCCTGCATCTAGCATCCTACATCTAGCCTCAAAAATCCCCCTCACGCTCCCCATTTCCTCATCCCGTCAAACACATAGGTGCTGACGTTTTCCTTCGGGATGCGCACCTGCTGCATCGAGTCGCGCTCGCGGACCGTCACGGTGCCGTCCTCGATCGTTTGGCCGTCGACGGTGACGCAGTAGGGGGTGCCGATCTCGTCCATGCGGCGGTAACGCCGGCCGACGGCGCCCTTCTCGTCGTAGAAGGTATTGAAGTGCTGGCGGAGGTCCTGATCGATGGCCTCGGCGACTTCCGGCATGCCGTCCTTCTTGACGAGCGGGAAGATGGCGACCTTGATCGGGGCGATCTTCGGGTGGAATTTGAGGACGACGCGTTCCTCCTCGCCGTTGACGGCCTCCTCGCGATAGGCCTCGCTGAGGAGCATCAGGATCGTGCGGTCCATGCCGGCGGAGGTCTCGACGACGTAGGGGATGTAGCGCTCCTGCGTCTGCGTGTCGAAGTACTCCATCTTCTTGCCGGAGTACTCCTGGTGCCGGCTCAGGTCGAAGTCGGTGCGCGAGTGGATGCCCTCGATTTCCTGCCAGCCGAACGGAAATTCGTACTGGATGTCGACCGCGGCGTCGGCGTAGTGGGCCAGCTTTTCGTGGACGTGGTACTGGAGTTTGCTGGCCGGGATGCCGTTGGCCAGATGCCACTGGAGCCGCTTCTCTTTCCACGCCTCGAAGGCTTCCATCTGGGTGCCGGGCTTCACGAAATACTGCATCTCCATCTGCTCGAACTCGCGCATGCGGAAGATGAACTGGCGGGCGACGATCTCGTTGCGGAAGGCCTTGCCGATCTGGGCGATGCCGAAGGGCACGGCCAGACGCGAGGTTTCGCGGACGTTGTGGAAGTTGACGAAGATGCCCTGGGCGGTTTCGGGGCGCAGGTAGATCTTGCTATCGGCGTCGGCCACGGGGCCGATGTGCGTGGAGAACATGAGGTTGAACTGGCGGACCTCCGTCCAGTCGAACGCGCCCGAGTCGGGGCCCTTGATCTCCTCGCCCATGATGATGTCGTAGAGCGCCTTCGGCATGTCCTCGGCGTTAAGGGCATCGACGAGCAGCTGGTAAACCCGATCCGCCTCGGCGTCCTTTCCCTTGTTGCGAAGCTTCGCGATATGCCCCTCGATGAGCTGGTCGGCGCGGTAGCGCATCTTCGACGCCTTGTCGTCGATCAGCGGGTCGTTGAAGGCATCGACGTGGCCGGAGGCTTTCCAGGTGGTCGGGTGCATGAGGATGGCCGCGTCGAGGCCGGCGATGTTATCGTGCCGGTAGACCATCGCCTGCCACCACGAATCGCGCACGTTCCGCTTGAGTTCTACGCCGAGCGGGCCGTAGTCGTAGGTAGCGCTCAGGCCGCCGTAGATTTCAGAAGAGGGGAAGATGAAGCCCCGTCGTTTGCAGAGAGAGACGAGTTTTTCGAACAGATCGGACATGGGTGCCTGCGGAATACGGAATATGCAGTCGAAACGAGCGCATACTACCGATAGAGCGGAGTGTGGTTTCTGCCCTCACCCACTCAGCAGCCCCCGCTCGGCGAACGAGGTATAGCTCTTGCCGGCGATGATGAGGTGGTCGTGGATCGGGATGCCCATCAGCTTGCCGGCTTCGACGAGCTGCCGCGTGATGCGGATGTCCTCGCGGCTGGGCTCGGGGTTGCCGGAGGGATGGTTGTGGAGACAGATGATGCCGGCGGCGTTTTCCAGGATCGCTTTCTGGAATACGGCGCGGGGTTCGACGATGCTGGCAGCGAGGCCGCCCTCGCTGATGGTGAAGTCGCCCACGATGACGTTGGCGGTATTGAGCAGGACGATCTTGAAGATCTCCCGCTGGAGATCCCGCATGAGCGGGCCGTAGACGCCGGCGACATCCTCCGGCGCGCGCACCTGGATGCGGGGGCCGGCCTGCTGGGACTCCACCCGCCGGCCGAGCTCGAACGCCGCCACCAGCTGCGCCGCCTTCGCGGCGCCCACCCCCGAGAGGCGCGTGAGGGCGTTGTGGTCGCGCCGGGACAGCGCGTGGAGCGATCCAAACGTCCGCACCAGCGCCTGGCCGAGCTGCACGGCGGAAATCGGCGCGCCGCGCGTCCGCGTGCCGGTGCCGAGCAGGAGCGCGATCAACTCGGCGTCGGAGAGGACGGACGGTCCGTGCTTGCGCAGCTTCTCGCGCGGCCGGTCGGATTCCGCCCACCGGTGGATGGGGGCGTGGTAGTCGAGGGCGGGTTCGGAGGAGGTGTCGTCGGGCGGGGGCATGGGCGGCGATGGTCTGGGCTCTGTCTACCTAGACACCGCGGCGCGCGCCCGCATACCCTCCATCCAAAAAAAATGTCATCCCGGCGGTGGCGTTCGGGCCACGCACCGGGATGACATAAAACGGCTGTATGCCGCGAGATGCCCGCCGGCCTACATGTATTTGTCCAGCTGGTGGACGTGCAGGTAATCCACTACGTTCTTCACCTGCTGGGCGCTCTCCTGGTTGCAGACCAGCACGGCGTCCTCGGTGTCGACGACGACGACATCGTGGATCCCGACCAGAACGACCAGCCGGTCGCCGCCCTGGATGAGGCAGCGGCTCGAATCGTGTACGATCACATTGCCCTGGATCGCGTTGCCGTGTTCGTTTTTGTCGCTCAACGCGTACACGGCGCGCCAGTCGCCCACGTCGTTCCAGCCAAAGGACCCGGGCACGACGAACACGCTATGGGCACGTTCCATCACGCCGTAGTCGATGGAAATCTTGGGGCATTTCTGGAAGACCTCGGTGATGACCTCGCGCTCCCGGCTGGTGCCGATGGCCTCCACGTAGGGCTTGAACGCGTCGTACGTGTCGGTGAGATGTTCCTTGAATTGCGCCATGATGGTGTCGGCGCGCCAGATGAACATGCCGCTGTTCCAGAGGAAATCGCCGGAATCGATAAAGCTCTCGGCGGTCGGCTGGTCGGGCTTTTCGGCGAACGTCTTGACCGCATAAGGGCGCGGCTCCTCGTTCATGTTGATCGTGCCGTCGAACTGGATGTAGCCGTATCCCGTCTCGGGATGGGTCGGGGTGATGCCGATCGTCACGAGGGCGCCGGGCACCTGGGCCTGTTTGATGGCGACATCCAGCACCTTGTGAAACTGTTTGACGTTCTGGATGAGATGGTCCGCCGGCAGGACGACCATCGTCGCGTCGGGGTCCCGCGCCAGGAGCTGCGTCGCCGCATAGGCGATACACGGCGCCGTATTGCGGCTCATGGGCTCGGCGAGGATGTTCTCGACCGGGACGGCCGGCAGCTGCTCGTGGGTTTGCTGCACGTAGCGTTCGTGTGTGACGATCAGGCAGCGCTCGGGCGGGATGAGCCCCTGGAGCCGGGACACGGTGTTCTGGATGAGTGTCGCCTGCCCGAAGACGTTGAGGAATTGCTTGGGTCGATCCTGACGGCTTTTGGGCCAGAAGCGGCTGCCGATGCCGCCGGCCATAATCACTGCATATATCATGAGGACGTTTTATTGAGTGACGTTACGCACGACATCGAAGCGATGCAGGGATGCAAGATGCAGGATTTCTCTCCAAAAATCATGTTTTTGATCGTGGATTCTGCATCCCCTCATCCGGCATCGGATGATCGAAGCGTACGCAAGGTCAGTTAGTAATCGTAAAAAAAGATGACGGGTGGCGCTTGCCGCAAGCGGCGAAGCAGGCCGCGTCCGAAAAATCGTCCGGGTTGTCCCGGAGTGCTCGGCGCACCTCCAAAACGGCGTAGCATCCTGCATTTCGGTCAGGATACGATGCGGCCTGCAAGATTTTTCAGTCGGCGCCTGGTCCGGGCGCATGTGGGGAGGTAAACCCGGTCGTCGCTACATGGGTTCATCGCGCGGCGCATTCCACATTCGTAGCCGCGCGGACCGGGTGCGGAAGCGCTTGCAGCTGGCGTTTGCGGTGGGATGATCAGATCCATAATCGGCCAAAATGCGCGCGAAGGTAAGCGATGGCGGCGCGTCCGATGGGCTCGCGCGGGACGTGCCGCCCCATCCGCCAGGCATCCCGAACCGCCGAGGCGAAGGCCCCCGCCGCGCCGTGCCGGAGGGCGCGGACGCCGTAGACGGCCATCCAGCCCAGGCTGTAGACGGTGGCGCGGTGCGCGGGCAGATGCGCGTGCGCCAGCAGCAGCCGGCTCCGGGTGTGGTGATAGAGCCGCTCGCCGTATTCGCCGGCCCCCGGAGGCTCGTCCGGCGGCGGACGGTGGTGCACCTCGACATCCGCCAGAAACACGATCTCGAAGCCGTGTTGGATGGCGCGGAAGGACAGGTCGAGTTCCTCGTTGCCGTAGACGTAGGAGGTCGGATACGGACCGCAACGCTCGAGCACCTCGCGCCGCAGCGCGTGCGCTCCGCCGAGGAAATAGGATACCCGATGGGACTGGGCGAGCAGATCGCTCGTCTGCCGCCGGCGCGGATGCGGGGTCAGCCATCGTTCGCGGCCGTGCCGGAAGTCGCGGATCTTGAGCGCGAAGAGGCCGGCCTCCGGAAAGAACTCCAGCGCGGCGGCGAGGCGCCGGAGCGCCCCGTCATCGATGAAAAACGCGTCGTCGTCGAGCACGACGAAGACGTCGCCGGCCGCCTCCTCCATCAGCCGGTTGCGGCCCGCGCCGACGCCGAGCCGGGTCTCGGAGCGGATGAGCCGCAGCGGAAAGCGGCCGGCGTCGAGCCGGTCGCGCGCCACCGGCGTCGCGGAGGCATCGTCCAGCACGACGATCTCCGCCTCGACGCCCTGCTGGCGCGCGGCGCTGGCGACGCACCGGCTCAGTTCAGCCGGCCGGTCCCGGGAGGCGACGAGGAGGGAGAATCGCAAGAGGCAAACGGCAAAAGGCGAATCGCGAATCGCAAATCGCACATTCAAAAAATGAGCTGCGGCCTGTCGTCACCACCTGGGTGCCGCGAGCCACATTGAACCATGAACCTTAAACCTTAAACCCCTACCGGATCACCACCAGTTTTTCGATGCCGGTTTTGTTGTTGACCTCAAGGGCGCGGCCTTCGGCCCGGGCGAAGACCTTGTACAGGTAGACGCCCGTCGCGATCAGGTCGCCGTCGGCATCCCGGCCATCCCAGTGGAGCTTGTTCCAGCCGATGCGGAGGGCGCCGTCCTCGAGGCCGGACGGGTCGTCGATGAGGTCGAATTCCTGGATGAGCCGGCCCGTCAAGGTATAGATCCGGATCCTGAACTGCTCGGCAAGCGCGGCGTCCGCGCCGCGGAGGCGGAAGGCGAACGTGGTGGCCGTGTTCATGGGATTGGGGTAGGGGTAGAGGCTTTCGACCTCGACGGCGGCCTGGACGCGGAAGTGCACCTGGTAGGGACTGTCTTCCGCCTCATTGCCCGAGGCATCGAACACCCGAACGACGAGGGTGTGCGTGGTGTCGGCCGCGGAGAGGTCGGGCGTGAAGAAGACGCGGGCCTCGCCGGCCTCGGCGGTGGCCGGCTGGAAGTCGACGTTGGGGCTCGAGAAAGGCACGGTCCGGCCGTCGAACTGGAGCCGGACGTAGCTGGTGTCGTCGAGCGGCTGGAACGGGTTTTCGTCGCGCAGGGTGACCTGGATCGTCGGCTGGCTGGAAACGAAGGGGAGCGCGGGGTCCTGGAGGTTGCGCACCGGCTCGGGGTCGTTGGGCAGCGCCTCATCGTCCACGAGCACCTCGAACGTGGGCGGGGCGTTGTCGCCGCGGACGACGAAGGTGGCGTTCAGGAGGTTGTTGAGCAGGATCGGCTCCGTGAAGTCCTGTTCGAGGCGTATCGCCAGCCGGTTCACGCCCGATAGCCGCTCGGTTTCCAGCGCGAACTGCGCGATCAGGGGCTGGTCCGGCTCGAGGACGCGCAGGGTGTCGACGCCGGCGACCGTCTCGCGGTTGGCGTTGTCCGTCAGGGTGTAGGTAATCCACGCCCGGGAGGTCGGCACCGGACCGAGGTTGACGACCGGCACCGTGACCGTCAACTGTTCGGCCTGCGCGAGGGTGTCGGCGGAGAGGACCGGTCCGGATGGCGCGACGGCCAGTTCCGGGGCGGGGGTATGGAAGAGGCGCCACTGCGTGAGCTGCGGCGTCGCGCGGCGCGTCGAGTCGGCCAGGGTGGCGCGGAGGCGGAGGTAGGGATGCGTCCGCGCGTCGACCGCGCCGAGGGCGTAGGGCGCCCCGGCCGGCACGTCGGCGACGAGCACGGTCTCGTCCTCGGCGAGCACGTCCACGCGGACACTGCCCGACGGGTCGAGCACGTCGGCGTCGATTTCGAGTGTTTCCCAGCGGGAGGCCGGCCCGATGCGCGGGGATATCGCCACGCCTTCGGGCTGCAGGAACGTCAGCGTCGTGTCCTCCACGATTTCGTTGGCGAAGCCGGCGCCGGCGGGTTCGACCCATTCGACGGTCTCCTCCGGGAAGCCGGCGCGGGCGAACGCGATCCACAGGTCGTTGTAGCTCAGCGTGTCGATCGCGGCGCTCCCCAGCGCGGCGAACAGCGCCTTCACCTCGGGCTGGAGGGTGGGGCCGCTGAGGTTGCCGAGGTGGCGGGTGCGGAAGAAGACATAGTCGCCGGCGTCCAGATCGGCGATGGCGGCGCCGAGCCGCTGCACCGCGCGCGTGGAATCGGTGTCGAACCGGTCCTCCAGCTCCTGGCTCATCCGGTAGGTGGGGAACGAGTTATGGTATTTGAGGGCGCCGGTGGCGCCGTCGAGCACCAGCATCCCGAACCCGAGGGTGACGGCCTCGTAGCGCTCGCCGTTGACCACGTATTGCCCTTTCTCGATCCCGTTGCCGCGCTCCGAGGATGCGCTGACGGACACGTCGAACGCGCTGATCGACCAGGCGCCGGCGTCGGTGTCCCAGACCAGGAAGGGGTCGGTCTCGGCGTCGGCGAAGAGCGCGCCGGCCTGGCTCCAGGCGTATCCGGGCGCCGCCGTATCGACCGTGAAGGCGGCCATCCGCCAGGCCGCCGTCGCGTCGGAGGCCAGCGAGGCGCGCCAGTAGTAGGTCCCGCCGTCGTCGAGCGGGGTGGCCGGCGTCCAGTCGGCGACGATCCCGGTCGTGGCGACGGAGGTGGATTGCAGGGCCGGCGAGTCGAACAGGGGCGAGGTGTCGAGTTCGATGCGGATCGTCTGCTCCTCGCGGCCGGTGCGCGAGAGCGCCACCCGCAGCCGGGGCTGCCGTTCGCGCACCACGCCGTAGGCGAAGGGATCGAGCAGCGTCAACCCCGTGGAAAAGACGGTGTGGGTTTTCTCCGCGCGGTTGTTGGCTTCGTCGTCCTCCAGGTACCGGTTGTCGGGGTCGGCGGTGACGGAAAAACGGTGCGTCCCGACGGAGGCGGTGTCGATGGGGATGCGGAAGTCGAGCACGTCGTGGAGGGCGATGGGAGGGACGCGCCGGCGCACATCCACCTGCGCGCCGTCCGGCCGGATCTGGGACAGCAGCAGGTCGACGGAGTCGGCCGGCACGAGGCCGATGTTGAAGACATTGACGGTGACGTCGAGCGCCGAGTCCGCCGGCACCGGGCTGATCGGGTCGATGCTGATGGCGTCGGGCGTGACGACGAAATCGGGCTGGCTGGCGATGCGGATGTGCGTCGCCGGGTCGCCGATGAGGCCGTATTGCAGCAGCACGTCGAGGACGGCGTTCGTGCCGGGCGAGCCGACGTCGAACCGGCGTTTTGCCTCCTGAAGGGCAGTGCCGAGCACCCGGACGGTATCCTGAAAAACGGCCTCGTGGACATGGTTCGTCAGCAGCGCCGGCAGGGAGATGGTGGAGGCGCTGGACGAGCCCCAGTGGGCGATGGCGCCGTTCATCGACGAGAGCACGATGCGTTCGCCGAAGACGAGGCGGTCGGTCACTTCGAAGCGTCCGCCGGCGAAGTTGCCGGTGTTGCATCCCATCGAGAGCACGATCGGCAGCCGGTCGGCGTTGTCGAACGTCTCGGGGTCGTCGGTTACGATTTCCCACGTATCCGCCGCCGAGTGCCCGAAGTAGCTCAGCCAGGCGGCGCCGCTCTTGAACGCGAGGCTCAGCGAGTCCTGAAACGACGGGTCGAGCGGGGTGGACGCGTTTTTGAAAAACCGCAGCGTGTCCATGGCGGTGGGGTTGCCGGCGGCGATGTCGCCCCAGCGCAGCGCGCGGTTCTGGAGGAGGTTCTGCTCGGATTCGTTCTGCCCGCCGACGAGCAGCATGAGGCGTTTCTGCCAGATGCCCGCCGGCGCGGACTCGTACCGCGCCAGCTTCTGGACGAAGAAGGCGCCGGTCGCGTTGTCACGGATCGGGAGCCGGCCCACGGCCAGCGTCTCGGAACGCCCTTCGCCGGTCATGGCGAACCAGCCGTCGGACGGCGAGTAGCCGAACGGGATGACCTCCCAGGGCTGCAGGGGCCGGCGGGCGCGGCCATCCTCGGGCCGCAGGGCGTCACCCCAGAAGACGACGAAGCGCGGCGGCGTCGCCCAGGCCCTGGTGGCCTGGAGAAAGCGCCGGATCGCGATGGGCGTCGGCCGGCCGTAATCGAACTGGTCGAAGAGGTCCGCCTGGAGGATGACCCGCGTCGTAAACCCGTCCTGCGTCTGGCGGTAGGCGGCGAGCGCCTCGGCGGAAGCGGCCAGCGAGGGCGTCGTGATCAGGATATAATCGGCGGCGTTGGCCGGATCGGCCCAGTCGGGAGGCGAGGCCGGCTCGATGGCAGCCGGCACGGCGGCCGCGCCGTCGGCCGCGAGCCAGTAGCGCGTGGGGGCGTCGATCGAATCGGCGAAGGCGAAGCTGCCGCCGGATGCGGCCAGGGAAAACGCGTGGCCGCCGGCCGGCTGGAGCACGAGCAGCGCCCCCGCGCCGTCGGCCGCGAGCGTGGTATTCGACCTCCCGGACGCGGCCGAGACCCATGTCGTTTGCCGCGCCGAGCGGGCGCGGGTGTAGGCGGCCCGGACCCAGTCGACCAGCACCCGGTTCGGGACGCTGTTGAACTCGTTGTGCGACGAAACAAGGACGCTGACCGCGCCGGCGAGCGCCGACTGCGGGGCGGCCACGCGGAGGGTCTGGAAGGCGTAGCCGTTCCAGTCGATCTCGTCCTCGCAGGTGGCGCACCCCACGGGGTTGCCGTTCGTCCGCAGCGTAAGGGTCACCCGGTGCCGCGGGAGGGAACTGCCGCTGAGGCGCACCGTGACGACGACGGAGTCCGTGCCGGCGGTCATGCCGTCCAGCGAGAGGGAATAGGCCTGCGAAACCGTTTCGGTGCCCGTGTGGGCGAGCGTATGCCAGTAGTAGCCTTCGCCGCGCGTATAGGCCGGCTGTGCGGCGTCGTCGGAGTCGCCGTAATAATACACCAGATCCTGTTCGAGATGCAGGGTGTCGCGGAGTGTCGCGGGGTTTTCCGGACCGCCGGCGTAGCGGTCCGGCGGAATCGACGCATAACGCCTGCCCGGTCCGCCGCCCCAGGTGAGCCAGTACTGCGTGGTGTCCGAGTAGAGGCTATGGAAGCTGCTGCTCCGGCGGGTGTCGGCTTCGTCGTCGTACGCCCAGGCCTCGTCGTCGCCGCGGTTGCGTCGGCCGGCAAAATAGAAGACGCCGCCCTCTTCGTGGAGGGGGACGACGCGTCCGTTTTCGAGGAGCGTCAGCGTGGCCGTGTCGATGCCGCCCGTGGCGACGCCGGCGCCGGCGAGGTCGGCGAGCGAAAACCGGTAGATGCCGTCCTCAACGACGCCGAGCTTGACGTAGGGCTGCCCGGGGTTCATCCATCCGGGGTCGAACTGCCCGCGGGCCGGCATGGCCCCGAAAGCGAGCAGGGCGATCGATACGGCCAGCGCGTACCTGCCGCGCATGCGGCGGCCGGGTGAATGGAAGATCAGCAATAAACGAGCAAGGGCTTGCAGGAGGCCGGTCGCCATGAAGTGCACAGGTCAGCGCGTGAATCGGGCAGGGAAGCGCGGTATGGGAAAGGGAACGCGTCGTGTCAGGCAGCGCCTGGGAGTTGTCAGACAGTGACTGGGCCGTGTCCGAAAAAACCGTTCGGGTCGTCCCGGAGCATCCAAAAAACCTCCGAAACAGCGTTGTATCCTGAATCACGTTCAGGATACGTTGCTGTCTGAAAGACTTTTCAGACAGCACCTAGACCGCGATCTACCTTTTTTCGTTCCGCCGGCGGGTCCCTCTGGAAACGGCCCGGATCCGGAACGAAGCCGGCGTTCGCATGTACGCCGGAGGCCGTATCCTTCACCACATCTGTGCCGCGTTTCCACGATGGCATCCGACACGTCGACGCCCCGCCTGCCCGATTTTCTGATCCTCGGCGCCGCCAAGGCCGGCACGACGGCGCTGTACCTCTATCTCAGCCAGCACCCGGGCCTCTTCGCGTCGCCGCTGAGGGAAACGAACTTCTTCGCGCTCGAAGGGACCACCCCGTCGTTTTCGGGTCCCGGCGACGACGCGGCGGTGAACCGGCGCGCCGTGACGCGCTGGGAGGCGTATCTGAAGCTGTTCGCCGGCGCGAAGCCCGGTCAGCGGGCCGGCGAGTGCTCTCCGCTCTACCTGTACCATCCGGATGCCGCCGCCCGTATCGCGGAGCGGCTGCCCGAGGCGCGGCTGGTGGTTCTGCTCCGCAATCCGGCCGAGCGTGCCTATGCGAGTTATCTGCACCTGGTGCGCGACGGGCGCGAGCCGGCCTCGACGTTCGAGGAGGGGCTGGCGCGGGAAGCGGAACGCATCGCCGCCGGCTGGGAGCACCTCTGGCATTACCGGGCCATGGGGCTGTACGGGGAACAGCTGGCGCGGTATGTGGATCGGTTCGATCCGGATCGGATCAAGCTGATCCGGTACGAGGATTTTTGCCGGGATCCGGGACGTGCGGTCTCCGCGGTGGCGGCGTTTCTCGGCCTCGACGCCGGCTTTTCGCCGGATCTCTCCCGCCGGCCGAACCGGTCCGGCGTCCCGCGGATGCGCGGCCTGTACCGGCTGCTCGCGAGCCCGCCGCTGCGCCGGGTGGCGCGGGCGATCGTGCCGGCCGGGATGCGCGGCAAGCTCGGCGCCGCGATGGACGACGCGCTGCTCGTCCGTCCCCCGATGGCGCCGGCCACGCGCGCCGCGCTGCTCGACGGCTATCGCGAGGACGCGGCACGGCTGACCCGCTGCACGGGCGTCGACGTGTCCGACTGGTTTTCATCTCCATCCGAGGCCTCATGAGGGCGGATCGTTACATCATCGGCGCCGGCATGACCGGGCTCTCGGCCGGCATCCGGACGGGCTACCCGGTCTTCGAGGCGGCTTCGTCGCCGGGTGGCATCTGCGCCTCGTATTACCTCGCGCCGGGCGACTCCGTGCGGCGGCCGCATCCGCCGGCCGACGGCGAAGCGTACCGGTTCGAATACGGCGGCGGGCACTGGATCTTTGGCGGCGATCCGGCGGTGCTGGGACTCATCGAACGTTTTGCGCCGCTGCGCCGGTACGGCAGGCGTTCGTCCGTTTTCCTGCCCGAAGCCGGGGTTTTTGCACCGTATCCCCTGCAATACCATCTGAACGCGCTGCCCGACGCGATGGCCCGCGCGGCGCTGAGCGAGCTCGACGCACCGGCGGAGGACCGCGAGCCGGCGACGATGGCCGAGTGGGTGCAGCGGTTCGGCCCGACGCTCAATCGGGTCTTTTTTTCGCCGTTTCAGGAAGCCTATACGGCCGGGTTGTGGACCCGCATCGCGCCGCAGGACAACTACAAGACGCCGATCGAGCGTGATCTCGTCCGGCTCGGAGCGGCCGGCCAGGCGCCGGCCTCGGGCTATAATGCCGAGTTCGTCTACCCGGTCGACGGCCTCGACCGGCTGGCCGGCGGCATGGCGGCGGCGTGCGACGTGCGGTTTGGCGAGCGGCTGGCGGGGGTGGACCTGCGGACCCGAACGCTACGGTTCGCCGGCGGCGCGGAGCGCCGGTTCGAGCAGGTGTGGGCTACGGTGCCGCTCGATCAAATGGTCGCGATGGCCGGCCTCGATCTCGGGATGCCGGCGGATCCGTACACCTCGGTGCTCGTGCTCAACCTGGGGGCGCGGCGCGGCCCGCGCATGCCCGACGACCACTGGGTCTATATTCCGCGCAGCCGCTCCGGCTTTCATCGGGTGGGGTTCTACGACCGGGTGGATGCGCACTTCCTGCCGGCGTCCGTGCGCGCCGCCGGCACCCATGCCAGCCTCTATGTCGAACGCGCCTTTCTGCCCGGAGCACGGCCCGACGCCGACGCCGTGGCCGCCTATACGAAATCCGTCGTCGACGAACTGACCGGCTGGGGATTTATCGGCGAGGTCGACGTCGCGGACGCCACCTGGATCGAGGTGGCCTACACCTGGCAATGGCCCGGGTCGACCTGGCGCGCGGCGGCGTTGAAGGCGCTCGCCGAGGCCGGCGTGCACATGATCGGCCGGTATGCCCGCTGGCACTTCCAGGGCATCGCGGCGTCCATCCGGGAAGGGATGGACCTGGTGCGCTGAGGCGTACGACGACGTGTCGGATGCGGGTCGCCGAACGGGCCGGATCGGCGCAGCGATCCGCCTGCCGGAACGTGCGGCCCGTCATCGCATACGAGGCGGAGTGCATCCCCGATCCTTTGCAATCCCGCATGCCGCGTCCCGTTTCCGTTTCGTCGTTGCCGGATGAGCCACTGGTGTCGATCCTTGTGGCCAATTACAATTACGAGCAGTATCTGGCCGGCGCGCTCGACAGCGCGCTGGGGCAGACGTATGGGCGCATCGAAGTCATCGTGTGCGACGACGGTTCGACGGACGGGTCGGTGGCGGTCGCGGGGCGATATGCCGCGCGCGATCCGCGGGTGCGGCTCATCACGAAACCCAACGGCGGCGTCGCCTCGGCGCTGAACGCCGCGTTTCGGGAATCGTCCGGCGACATGCTGTGTCTACTGGATGCCGACGACGCGTTTTATCCCCGAAAGGTGGAGCGCGTGGTGGAACTGGCCGGCAGCCGGCCGGCAGCCGGATTGCTGCTCCACGGAATGGATGTCGTCGACGCCGCGGGGCGGCTGGTGCGGCGCATCGATCCGTCCGGGCCGGCGAGCAACGGGTGGATCGCGGACGACGTGCTGCGGCGCGGCGGCCGATGGCGCAGCGCGCCGGCGAGCGGCCTGTCGCTCCGGCGCGACCTCGCCGATGCGCTGTTTCCCCTGCCCGAGGCCGACCTTCGCAGCGTGGCCGACGGCTTCATCCTGACGCTCGCTCCGCTGCTGGCCGAAGTCGCCTCGGTGCCCGATGTGCTGTCGCTGTACCGGCTGCATGGCCGTAACCTCACCGGCTCGCTCGCGTTTTCGGCGGACGTGTCCGCCCGGCATCTGGACGGGCTCGCCCGGATCGAGCGCGCGGTCAACGCGTGGCTCGACGCGAACGACGCCGGCGGCGCGCGCCTGTCGACCCGGGCGCACGTCAACGCCGTGGAGCATCGGCGCTGGCGTACGCTGCTGGCCGACGACGCCGAGCGGATGCCGCTGTCCCGGTTTGCGGGTACGCTCTGGCGCGACGATCTGTATGGTAAAAAACGCAAGCTCGCCGGCCTCATCGCCGGCGCCGGCGGAGTGGTTGTTCCGCGCCGCTGGCGTGCATCCTGGTTGCAGTGGATGCTCGGGGATGGTGGCTTCCGCCGCCGTATCTTCCGGGACCGCTCCAACAAACCATCCGCCTGAACGGACCGGCACGCTTCCGGTATGCCCGTGACCGACGCACGATCCATCATCACCCGAACCCTGACCGCTCTCATCGCGGCGGTGGCGATCGCCCTGCAGATGGGGTGCGAGGATTCGTTTGTCGACCCCTTCGATAACGAACAGCGCTACTACACCGTTTACGGGTATCTGGACGAGGGCAAAAACAGGCAGATTCGCGTTCCGCATGAGATCCGGGTAATCCCCGTTACGCGGTTTCCCGAGCGTATCACGAGTCCACTCAATCCGCAGGCCGATCTGGATGCGAAGGTGTTCTCGCGGGATATGACGGCGGAGGAGGATACCACGATCGAGTGGACGCATGCCCTCGAGCAGCTCAGCGACGGGCTGTTCGCCCATATTTTCAGGGCCGAGTTTTATGTCGAGGCCGGCCATACCTACCGACTCGAGGTGCTCCGCTCCGACGGCGCCACGGCCTGGGCCGAAACCACCGTTCCGCTCCTCTCGAACGTGGTGCCGGTTCCCACCGACCTCCGCGTGGTCGACGACAGCACGACCATCCTGCAGGACATCGTGTTTCCGGGTCAGATCTCCCCGTGGGACATTACGGTCAGCTACGATGTGGGGGGGCGCGACTGTACGCTGGATCGTGGGGTGACGACACCGTTGCGGTATGGCCGCGTGGGGCAGAGCACCGGGGATGGATGGCGTTTCACGGTCAATATCAGCGACGACATCGATCGCCTCTCCGACCGGCTCGAGGTCGGGAACGTGTTTTTCTGCGCGATGGGTGTGCGCGTGCAGGCGCTGGACCCGAACTGGGTGATCCCGGTGGACGCCGACCCCGAAGCGCTCGCGCTGCCCACGGCGTACACGAACGTGCACAACGGCTACGGCTTTTTCGGGTCGGTCGGATCGCTCCAGCACGAGTGGGCGGCGAGTTCCGAGTTGTTGTTGCTGATCGAGGACCGCGGCCGGTGAACGGCTGACGGGCGGGTGTAGGTCTGTGCCGTAAACAAAAAAGGGGATCCGCCGGACTTGGGTCCGACAGATCCCCACGATGCGATGTATGCCGACGATCAGAAGGGCAGGTCGTCATCCGGATCGAACGAATCCGCGCCGCCGCCGCCCCCGCCGCTCGGGCGCGCCGCGCCGGCGCCGGCGTTGCTGCGGTAGCCACCGCCCCCGCCGCCGCTGGGAGGGCCTCCGGAGAAGCCGTTGGTTTCGCCCTTGCCGCTGAGGATCATCATCTCGCGCGCCTTGACCTCGGTGACGAACTTGGTGTTGCCGTCCTTATCGTCGTACGAGCGCGTCTGGAGCGAGCCCTCGAAATAAACCTGGGAGCCTTTTTTCAGGTATTCGCCGCAGATTTCGGCGAGCCGGCTCCAGGCCACCACGGTATGCCACTCGGTCTTGTCGACCATATTGCCTTCGGCATCCTTATAGGACTCGTTGGTGGCGAGCCGCATGTTGCAGACGGCCGTGCCGCTGCCCGTGTACCGAAGTTCGGGGTCCTGCCCCAGGTTGCCGATGAGGATAACCTTGTTGATCCCTCGTGCCATAGAAAACCTCCATTGATTGAGTTAAGAACATGATCCCCGGTGGCGTTGCATGAGTCCGCTCGCGGCCCGGTGGGTGTCTGGGCGCGCAGCCGTCCTGATAAGGCGCCTTTCGGCGTCGCACGAATCCGCCCGGAGGATGAAACAGCCATCGATCGGGTTGCCTGTTTCCTCTATAGACGATGTTCGAGGTCGAAACATAACCTCGGCGGGTAAATTACGGTGATCGGCTGACAACGTCATGTCATCGGCTCGTGAAAAAATGCACGTGTCGTTGCCTGAAGAGATCCGGGATCCCAGATCCTGGATCCTGGATTATGGAAGCTTGATAGGCAAGCAGGACGAGCACAGAGCGTCACCGATACAAACGACCGAATCCTGCATCCTGCATCTTGCATCCAGCATCCCCCTCCAACTCCCCACGCACCGCAAACCACCCAACCGCTGATGTCCGAAAAGATTTACGACCCGGTATTTGCCACGGAGCCGGCCGTGCTCGACGCCTTCGCCGATTTCGTGGCCATCGTGCGCCAGCTCCGCCGGGATTGCCCGTGGGACCGCGAGCAAACGCACACCTCCGTCAAACACCTCTTCATCGAAGAGACCTACGAGGTAGTGGAAGCCATCGACAACCAAAACTGGGAGGAGCTGAAGAAGGAACTGGGTGACGTGCTGCTCCACGTGGTGTTTCACAGCGCCATCGCGGAAGGGGAGCAGGAGTTTGCGCTGGCCGATGTGATCGAAACCGAGTCGGCCAAGCTCGTCCGCCGGCACCCGCACGTCTTTGGCGACACGGCGGTGTCCGGGGTGGAGGAGGTGCTCGCGAACTGGGAGCGCATCAAGCTGACCGAGGGCCGCAACAAACGCGGCGTGCTCGCCGGCGTGCCCGCCGAACTGCCCGGACTGCTCCGCGCCTACCGCATGCAGGAGAAGGCCGCGGCCGTCGGGTTCGACTTCGCGACCGCCGAGGCGGCCTGGGTGAAGGTGGAGGAGGAACTGGGCGAATTCAAAAAGACCGTCGAGGGCGACCTGCCGGCGGACGAGCAGGAGGGCGAACTGGGCGACCTGCTTTTCGCGCTGGTCAACTACGCCCGCCTCGCGGGCTTCCAGCCCGAAAACGCCCTGCGCCGAACCAACGCCAAATTTGCCCGGCGTGTCCAGTATATCGAACAGAAACTCGATGCCGAAGGAAAGACCATGGCCGGCATGGATCTGGAGACGCTGGACCGCTATTGGGACGAGGCGAAGGCCGCCGGCCTGTGAAAATGGCGCCTGCGCACGCGCCGGATGCGCGGGCGGAGGGAAGGCCACGGACCTCCACCGCGACAGGCCTTCGTTAGGTACTATTGTTGCTTTGCGAGTACATACCTAGGGCGCCCGCCTGTAGGGAGTTGCGTGACGACACCCTATCTTGAGAGCCACCCGACCGCACCCGCGCTTTTCACCACGTTTCGACCAGCCATCATGATCACAGACGCCAACCGGTCCAGAGCCGGCTTTGCCACGGTTCTGACCCTGCTCCTCCTGTTTTCTGCAGCCGGTCCGGTAACGGCGGGCACCGGGGACGACGATCGCGCCAAACGGCAGCGGTCGACGGCGGAGCAGTACGAACCGGGCGTCGTGCTGGTAAAGTTCGCGCAGGGCGCCGGCAAAACGCAGAGCGCCCGGCTCGAGGCGCGCGGGGCGGCCTACGGGGTGTACGCCGTCGAGCCGGCGTTCCCCGAGGCGCAGCGGCTCCGGGCATCCAAACGCGGCCAGATCAAGGGCACCGAGCGGCTTCTGCAGACCTTTCGCGTGCAGTTCGACGCCATGCACGACCCCGCGGCCGTCGCGGCGGCGTTCCGGACACTTCCGGAAGTCGTCGACGCCCGGCCGATCCGGATGCTTCGGGTAGATGTCGCGCCCCCGTCGTTTTTGCAGGAAGAAGGCGGATTTCTGATGTCCGCCGCGCCCAACGACCGGCTCTTTTCCCAGCAGACGCACCTGACACGCATGAACGTGCCCGAGGCCTGGGACGTGGTAAAAGGCGAACAGGGCAACGTGCTGCTCGCGATTGTGGACGCCCGAACGGACTGGAAACACGCCGATCTGCGCGCCAACGTCTGGACCAATCCGGACGAGATCGACGCGAACGGCATCGACGACGATGAGAATGGCTTCATCGACGACATCAACGGCTGGAATTTCTCGTCCGACTCGGCCGACCCGGGCAGCGGTCCGAACCTGACCGTCAACGGGACGCACGGCACGTGGGTCTCCGGTGCGGCGACGGCGGTTACGAACAACACCGACGGCATCGCCGGCATGAGCTGGAACGCCCATTTCATGGCGCTGAATACGGCCAACGCGACGACCGATTTCCTCGTCTCGTCCGTCGATGTCCTGCGCGGCTACCTCTACGCCGTCGAGAAGGGCGCCGACATCATCAACGTGAGCCTGGGCGGGCAGGGCAGTTGCCTGTTTTTCGAGCAGGACATCATCGATTTTGCGTACGACAACAACGTGCTGGTGGTCAGTTCCGCCGGCAACGAGGGGGTGAACATCGACGAGACGCCGAGTTCGCCGGCGTCGTGCCGGCACGTCCTGTCCGTCGGCGCCACGTTCAAAAGCTCGGACGGCATCGCCAGCTTCTCGAACTACGGCATGACGGTCGATACCTACGCCCCCGGCACCAGCATCGACGTGACGAATACGGGCGGCACCTACAGCCAGGCCCAGGGCACCTCGTTTTCCTCGCCGCTGGTGGCCGGCCTCGCGGCCATGGTAAAGACCTTGCACCCCGACTGGACAGTGGACCAGCTCCGCGAGCAGATTCGCGCCACGGCGGACGACATCAGCGCGTCCAACACGGCGGTCCGGCTCCAGGGCCACATCGGCAAGGGCCGCATCAACGCGCTGCGCGCCGTCACCGAGACGACGCCGTCGGTGCGTATCGTGCGGTCCGAGATCCGCGACAGCGGGGGCAGCAGTCGCGTGGAAAGCGGCGAGACGGCCACCGTCCGGGTGTTTGTGACCAACTACCTCGAGCCGGTCAGCAACCTGAATCTGACGCTCTCGACCACCGACGCCAACATCACGATCGTGAATCCGCAGGCGACGATCGCCACGCTCGCCCCGGGCGAGGTGAAAGAGGCCGAATTTACGATATCGCTTGGCAACGGCCTGCCGCTCAACCTCCGCGCGCCGCTGAACATCCGCTTTTCGAGCGGCCCCTACACGGATATCGACGGGTTTCAGATCACCGTCAACAACACCGTGCACGATACCGGGGTGATGCAGGTGACGCTCACCGAGGAGGGCAATCTCGGCTACGAGGAATTCCAGGGCGATTCGTTCGGCGAGGGCATCCGGTACCTGGATATCGACTGGCTGTTCGAGGGCGGCATCATCTCCGGGACGGGTCCGACGCGGGTATCCGACAATGTGCGCGGCATCGGGGCGGACATCTCCGACGACTTCGTCCGCGAGGAAGGCTCCGAGTTCGGCATCTTCGACGGGGAGGTCGCGGCCGAGCAGGGGTATCTGCGGCTGATGGATGCCAACGCCGGCAACCCGCTCAACGTGCGTATCTACCAGACGAGCTACGCCGACACCACCGACGCGACGAATGACTTCGTCATCCTCCGTTACACGGTGGAAAACACCACGACGGAGCCCATATCGAATTATTACCTGGGCCTGTTTTTCGACTGGGATTCGATCGAGGACCCGAGCGCCGATTACGTGCGCTTCGACGCGGCGCGCCGGCTGGGCATCTGGCAAACCGTCCCCAGCGGCGACGGCACGTACATCGGGACGAAAGCGCTCAACACGCAGTCCGGCTTCTCCTTCCGCGCCGTGAACAACCCGGATGAGCTGTACGACGACTTTACCGATCAGGAGAAGTGGAACTTCATCAGCGGCGGCGTGCAGACGACCACGCTCGATGCGACGGACGTCTCGACGCTGATGTCCGCCGGCCCGTTCAACCTCCAGCCGGGCGTGCTGTCCGATTTTGCCTTCGCGCTGGTGGTCGGCTCGACCGACGCCGAGGTCCGCGCCAACGCCGACGCGGCGCAGGCCTTCTGGCAGAACAAGGTGAAGGTGCTGGATGCGAATCCGGTGGCCATCGAGGAGCCTGCGGCCGGCCCGAGCTACGTGTTCGCGCTCGACGCGGCCTTCCCGAACCCCACGGCTAGCGAGACGACGATCTCGTACCAGCTACCGGCCCCGGGTTCGGCGGCGCTGCGGGTGTACGACGTGCTCGGCCGTGAAGTCCGCACCCTCGTCGACGCCTCCCAGTCCGCCGGCATCCACGGCATCACGTGGGACGGCACCGACGAAAGCGGCCGGCGCCTGCCAAGCGGCCTCTACCTCTATACCCTCGAAGCGCAGACGCCCCAGGGCCTGCGCACCGCCACGCGGAAGATGGTGCTTGTGAGGTAAGGAGAAGGGCACATTGGATAGTGTAAATCGGAAATCTTAAATCGTAAATCGGGTTTAGTTCGACACGGTTGCCTTTTCGATTCTGGGGTTGCGATTTGCGATTTGCGATTTGCGATTTCACCGCATCCTGTCCAGATGCACATACCCTCCATCCACCGATAGCCACTGGCCGGTGATGTGGCTGGCGCGGGGGGAGAGGAGGAAGAGGACCATGTCGGCGATTTCGTCCGGGGTCGTCATGCGCCGGCCGAGCGGGATGCGGTCCTCGATCTCGCGCTTGCGCGCGGCGGGGTCGGGTTCGTTGGAGATGAACCATTCGTAGAGCGGGGTCCACACTTCCGCCGGCACCACGCAGTTCACCCGGATCCCGTCGTCGCACAGCTCGGTGGCCCATTCGCGGGTGAGCGCCAGCACCCCGCCTTTCGCCGCGATGTAGCCCGACGTGCCGCCCTGGCCCGTCAGCGCGGTTTTGGAGCTTATATTCACAATCGGACCCTTGCTCGCCTTCAGGTAGGGCAGGGCGTAGTGCGCCATGGCGTACACGTGGAGCAGGTTGCGCTCGATGGAGCCCATGAACGCTTTCGGGCCGGCGTCGAGGCCGATCTTGTCGTTGAAGCCGGCGTTGTTGACGAGCGCGTCGAGGCGCCCGTACGCCGCCACGGCTTCGTCGACGGCGCGGCGGCAGGCGTCGGGATCCGTGAGGTCGGCCTCGACGGAGAGCGCGTCGTGGCCGGCGTCCGCCAGCGCCTGCATGGCGGCACGTAGCGCTGCGGGGTCCTTGTCGATGAGCACCGGCACGGCGCCTTCCTCGACGAGATGCTGCACGATGGCCCGGCCGATGCCTTTGGCGCCGCCGGTGACGAGGATGACGCGGGAGGAGAGTTCGAGGTTCAACGAGTTAGAACGTTAATGATACACAAGGAAGGGTCGCGTAGCCTCCTGGCCCGTTTCCGATGTCAGGCGGATAAAATAGATCCCTGAGGCCAATCCGCTCAAGTCATGCGAAACGCGATGCTGGCCGACTGGCAACTCCCGCGTATTCCAACGTATTCCCGATTTCCAGAGGAAAGTAGCGCTGCCAGTCGAGTGTGTCGGCCACGACTCCGTCGGGCACATCCTGGCCGGCGACTGGTCGGATAAAACAGAGCGCAAGCATGCAAATTTGGAGGATTTGGCGTGGGGAGAAGTGCATGCCGGAGCCTGGGAGACGAGTGACATCTTGTGCGATGCAACGTTTGACTTGCATGAAAACGCAGCTGTCAGTAGCATATCGATGCTACGGCCGTTCGTGTTCTCGTGTCAGTCGAAGCACGTCGTCCATGCTCAAGCCGCCTAAAAGGCTGTCACGTTCTGCCGTATAGTCCCCAATACCTGGGCCATATTGTTGGAGGAATCGGGCCGCATCCGCAATACCTAGTGCCCGAATGAGCGCATCCAGGCCGGCGGCGTTCAGTTCTACCGCCGTTCTGGGGCGACCGGTTGGGGAAACATGTGTACTCATAGGTTTAGAGCCTGTGCTAGTTCAAGAGGAGTAACGACGCGAGTGGTCTCCGTGTTCGCCATGCGGGCCTTTCTGAGCAATCGGTCGTCGGTGCTGCAGAAAAAATCAGCGCGCATGCTGACCGCGGACGCCAGGTGCATCGCATCGAAAGGTGCCATCCCCAGTTCGCCATATACCTTGATTCGTGCCATGAACGTCTCAGCTTTTGGGGCTTCGTGTCGTGCCAGTGAAAGTATTTTTTGAACGAAATCACGGCGGTTCTGTTGGCTGCTCCTGGAAGATTCCGCGCGAAGGGCAGCAGAAGTGGCCAGTTCTACCTTATCGGATTCTACGGCTTCCAGAACGGCGGTGATGGCTTCGGCTTCGATGCGGATTCGCAACTGATCACGGTTGTCCAATGGCCTTTGCAAGGCGCAGTTGTCGAGGTAGATGATCGGCACGGACTGTTATCCTTTGTATTAAGGGGCTACGGATCAAAATAGCAGACCACATGGCGCCAGTCAATCCAGCCCGCTTCGCAAATCCCCCTATGAATCCCCGGCTCGAGATCGTAGCTTCCCGGAACCATCACCGTGGAGCATCATCATGAAACCCTACTGTGCATTTGACTCGCAGGACATCCTCGGCGAAGGGCCCGTGTGGGACCCCGAGGAGCAGGCGCTGTACTGGATCGACATCAAGGAACGCCACCTCCAGAAGTGGACCCCCGGCACGGGCGACTACCGGGTGTGGGCGCTACCCGAAGAGATCGGCAGCTTTGCCCTCCGCACCATCGACGGGGCGGTGCTGGCGCTGCAGAACGGGTTTTATATGCTGGATTTTGACTCGGGTGATGTCATCCCCGTCGTCGATCCAGAGGCGGATAAGGCCGGCAACCGGTTTAACGATGGCAAGTGCGACCGCGCCGGCCGGTTCTGGGCCGGCACGATGGACAACGCTGAAAAAGTCATCAACGGCGCCCTGTACCGGCTCGACCCCGACCACTCCTGCCGGCTCATGCGCCCCGGCGCGTTTATCTCCAACGGCATCGGATGGAGCCCGGACAACCGGACCATGTATTATTCGGATTCGTCGATGCAACGCATCTTCGCGTTCGACTTCGACCTCGCCGCCGGCGCGATCTCCAACGAACGTGTTTTCGCCGTGGTCGACCAGGGCTACCCGGATGGGCTGACGGTCGACGCCGAGGGGTACATCTGGAGCGCCGTGTGGGACGGCTGGCGCGTCACGCGGTATGCGCCCGACGGCTCGATCGATCTGGAAGTCCGCATGCCCGTACAGCGCCCGACAAGCTGTATGTTCGGCGGTCCGGACCTCGACACGCTCTATATCACCTCGGCCAGCATCAACCTCCCCGATGAGACCCGCATGGTGCAGCCCCAGGCCGGCGGGGTGTTTGCCCTCCAGCCGGGGGTGAGGGGGATGGCGGAGACGAAGTTTGGGGGGTGAAGGATAAGCGAATAGCGAATAGCGATTTGTGAGGTGATTAGAGCGTCATGCGGATAGACCTGGCCGAAAAAAGGATCCTCATTTCCGGCGCCACGAGCGGCATCGGGCGGGCGATTGCTCTCGCTTGCGCGGAGGCCGGGGCGGATGTGGCGTTTTGTGGGCTCACGGAGGAAGGGGCGGAGGAGGTTAAGATGGCCATTGAGGCCTCTGGACGGCGCGCCTACTTCGAGGTGCTGGATGTGGGGGATCTGGAGGGATGCCATGCTTTTGTCGACCGCGCGGCAGGGGTTCTGGGGGGATTGGATGGGGTGGTCAACAACGCCGGCACGAACTTCAACCACGGGGTGCTCGGGGCAACCGCGGCGCAGATCGACCGGTGCTTCCGCGTCAACTTCTACTCGGCCTGGGCGATGGCGCAGGCGGCGCATCCCTACCTCAAGGCCGCCGGCCGGGGCATTGTCGTCAACATCTCCTCCATCCACGCCACCCAGACGATGCCCGGCGCCTTCCCGTACAACGCCTCGAAGGCCGCGATGAGCGCGCTCACCCAGTCGATCGCCATGGAATGGGCGGCGGATAACATCCTCTCCGTCGCCATCGCGCCGGGATGGACACTGACGCCCCTGAATACCAACGCGTTCGACACCCACCCGGACCCCGGGGCTGAGCGCCGGCGCATCGACGAAGCGCACCTCCTGGGCCGCATGGCCCGTCCGGAAGATATCGCCAGCTTCGCCGTGTACCTCCTGAGCGACGCGAACGGCTCGATGAACGGCAATACCGTCATGATCGACGGCGGCCAGCACACGCGGGCGTACCCCCATTAACCGGGACGGTTAATGGGAGTTCAAGGTTCGATGTTCAAGGTTCAAGGCAAACGTCCTTGATCCTTGATCCTTCATCCTTGATCCTTGATCCTATCCCGCTCTGCCGTACATTCGAAGCCCACCGCCAACCTTTTTTATCCCCTATGTCAGAAAAGAAAAGCGATCTCCGAAGCGCCGTCTGGTTCGGCACCAAGGACAAGATGGGATTCGTCCATCGGAGCTGGACAAAAAACCAGGGCCATCCGGACCATATGTTCGACGGCCGGCCTGTCATCGGCATCTGCAACACGTGGTCCGAGCTGACGCCGTGCAATGCCCACTTCCGGATGCTGGCCGAGCACGTGAAGCGTGGCGTTTATGAAGCCGGCGGGTTTCCGTTCGAGTTCCCCGTCATGTCGCTCGGCGAGATTCTGATGCGGCCGACGACGATGCTCTACCGCAACCTCGCCAGCATGGACGTCGAGGAGTCGATCCGCGCCAACCCGCTCGACGGCATCGTGCTGATGACCGGGTGCGACAAGACAACGCCGTCGACCGTCATGGGGGCGGCGAGTGTCGATCTCCCGACGATCGTCCTGCCGGGCGGCGCCATGCTCAACGGCAAATACAAGGGGCGCGACATCGGGTCGGGCACGAGCGTGTGGGAATTCAGCGAGGACCTGCGCGCCGGCAAGATCACCGAACACGAATTCTTCGATGCCGAAGCCTGCATGTCCCGCAGCGACGGCCACTGCATGACGATGGGCACGGCGTCGACGATGGCGTGCATGGTCGAGGCGCTGGGGCTGACGCTTCCGGGCGCCGCGGCGATCCCCGCGCCGGATTCCCGCCGTCGCCGGCTCGCGCACATGACCGGGATGCGCATCGTCGAGATGGTCCGCGAAGACCTCAAGCTCTCCCAGATCCTCACGCGGCAGGCCTTCGAGAACGCGATCCGGGTGAACGCCGCGGTGGGGGGATCCACGAATTTCGTCATCCATCTGCTGGCCATCGCCGGCCGGGTCGGGATCGATCTTTCGCTGGAGGATTTCGACCGGCTCGGCAGCGAGATGCCGCTACTCGTCAACCTGATGCCGTCGGGCAAATACCTGATGGAGGATTTCTACTACGCCGGCGGCCTGCCCGCCGTCGTCGCCGAAATCCGGGACCGGCTGCATCTCGGGGCGCTGACCGTGACGGGCAAGTCGTTTGGCGAAAACAATGAGGAGGCGCCGAACTACAACACGGACGTGATCACGCCGGCGGCGGAGCCGCTGCTCGATCACGCCGGCCTGGCCGTGCTGCGCGGCAACCTCGCCGAAGACGGCGCCATCATCAAGCCGTCCGCCGCCTCGCCCGAACTGATGCGGCATCGCGGGCCGGCGGTCGTGTTCGAGGACTACGACGACTACGACCGGATCGACGACCCGAACCTCAACGTGACGAAGGACTCGGTCCTCGTCCTGAAAAACGTCGGCCCGAAAGGGTATCCGGGCATGCCGGAAGTGGGCAACATGGGGCTGCCCAAAAAGGTGCTGGAGGAGGGCGTGCGCGACATGGTCCGCATCTCCGACGGCCGCATGAGCGGGACGGCATACGGCACCGTGGTGCTGCATGTCGCCCCCGAGTCCGCCATCGGCGGGACGCTCGCGCTGGTGCAGGACGGCGACATGATCGAACTCGACGTGCCGGCGCGAAAGCTCCATCTGGACGTCCCCGAAGCCGAAATCGCCCGCCGGCGCGCCGCCTGGACGCCCCGATCGCCCCACACGGACCGCGGGTACGTCAGCATGTACCTCAACCACGTCATGCAAGCCGACACCGGCGCCGACTTCGACTTCCTCCAGGGCAAGTCCGGCAGCGACGTGCCGAATCCGAACCATTGAGGGTAACGGTGCAAGGTTCAAGGTTTGAGGTTCAAGGACGTCGTTCGCGGACCTTCCCTCCCAATCCTTGCACATTGAACCTCCATCCTTGAACCCCTACCATGAATCGATTCGAAAACCAGGTCGCCATCGTGACGGGCGGCGCGAGCGGGATCGGGCTGGCGATCGGTCGCCGGCTGGCGCGTGAGGGCGCTACGGTCGTTTTGTTCGACCGCGACCAGGCCCTGCTGGACAAGGCCGCGGCGGGCTTCCGGTCCGATGAGATGGACGCCGCCACCTACGGGGTGGACGTGACCAGCGAGCCCGGCGTGAAGGAGGCCATCGACGATGTGGTCGGCCGTTTCGGCCGGCTCGACGTGATGATCAACTGCGCCGGCGTGGTCGGACCGACGTCGACCAAGATTCTCGACTACGACGCGGCGTCGTTTCGCCAGGTGGTCGACATCAACCTGACCGGCTCGTTCCTGATGACGAAATACGCGATCGGTCCGATGCTCAAGCGGTCGTACGGGCGCATCCTGCTAATCGCCTCCATCGGCGGCAAGGAGGGCAACCCGGGCATGGCCGGCTACGCGGCGAGCAAGTCGGGCGTGATGGGCCTGGTCAAGGGCATCGGGAAGGAGTACGCCGGCACGGGCGTGACGGTCAACGGCCTCGCGCCGGCGGTCATCCGCACCCCGATGAACGAGGATACCGCCCCCGAGATGCTCGAATACATGGCCTCCAAGATCCCCATGGGCCGGCTGGGCACCGTCGACGAGGCGGCCGCGATCTCATGCTGGATCGTTTCCGAGGAAGCCAGCTTCAACACGGGTTTCGTGTTTGATTTGTCGGGCGGGCGCGCTACGTTTTGAGGGAAAGAGAGCGGGATGCTCGATCCCCGATATCCAGCGCCCGGAATCCAGGATCTCACATCCCGCATCCCACAACTCGTATCCCGCACCCCATATCCCGCACCCCACCCCTGACCCATCCGATCCCCCTATGCGTAAATCAGTCTTCAGCGGGCATTCCGCGGTAGTGACCGGCGCCGGCGAAGGCATCGGCTTCGAAATCGCGCGGCTGCTGGCGCTCAGCGGGGCCGTGGTGGTGCTGAATGACGTGGACAGCACGCGCGCCCACAATGCCGCGACGGCGATCCAGAAGCAGGGCGGGCATTGCATCGGGATGGGGGGCGATGTCGGGGACGTCAACGTGGTGCGCGGGCTCGTGGACGAGGCCGTGCGCGAGGGCGGCAAGATCACCATCGCGGTGGCGAACGCCGGCCAGACGCTGTGGAACAGCTTTCTCGAATACACGCCGGAAGATTTTCAGCGTGTCCTAAACGTCAACCTCGGGGGCTCTTTTTTCCTCGCGCAGGCGGCCGCGCGCCACATGCGGAAGCAGGGGACGGGTGGGCGCATCCTCTTCATGTCGTCGGTGACGGGCCATCAGGCGATCGAGTATCTGTCGGCCTACAGCATGACGAAGGCCGGCCTGGAGATGCTGGCCCGCAACCTCGTGGTGGAGCTGTCTCCCTTCAAAATTACCGTCAACTGCGTGGCGCCCGGAGCCACGGTGACCCCGCGCAACCTGGCGGACGACCCCGACTACGAGGCGCACTGGTCCGAGCTCTCCCCCAGCCGCCGGCCCGCCTACCCGTCGGATATCGCCCGGGCGGCGCTCTTTTTGCTCGCCCCGTCCTCCGACCAGATCACCGGGCAGACGCTGGTGGTAGACGGTGGATGGTCCGCCGTGAGCCCCACGCCCCGGCTGGACTTCGTGGAACAATCCCATGACGAGTAACCAACGCGTCCTTGTTGCCGCGCTGCTGGCATTATGGATGGCGAGTGCCGGTGCGGCATCGGCCCAGGCGCCGGCGGATACCGCGCAAGTCTGGCGCATCGTGACGCGGGACGGCAACGAGTATGTCGGCAAGATCGTCGAGCGCGTCGCCGGCGCCATCCGGCTGGAGACCGACACGATCGGCGTGGTGTCCATCCGAGAGGAGCTGATCGTGCGGATGGAGGTCGTCGACGCCCGCCGGCGAGACAGCGGCGAAATCTGGGCGCGCAATCCGCAGGCGACGCGGTATTTCTGGGGGCCGAACGGGTACGGACTCCGAAAGGGGGAGGGGTACTACCAGAACGTCTGGATTTTCTTCAACCAGATCAGTATCGGCGTGACGGATCACGCGACCATCGGTCTGGGTCTCGTGCCCTTGTTTTTATGGGGCGGCGAGGCGTTTCCAGCCTGGATCACGCCGAAGCTGTCCCTCCCGATCGTCCCCGACAAATTTAACCTGGGTATCGGCGCGCTGGCTGGCACGCTGGTGGGCGGATTCGGCAGCGAAGACGGCGCCGCCGGCATCGTCTACGGCATCGGCACGTACGGGTCGCGCGACGCCAACGTCTCGTTCGGACTCGGCTACGGTTTTGCCGGCCGCGACTGGGGCCGGCATCCTGCCCTCACGCTCAGCGCGATGTCCCGTCAGGGGAAGCGCAGCTACCTGCTGTTTGAGAGTTATATTATCTCCACGGGCGAGGAGAGCGCGGGCCTCGCCCTGTTCGGCGGCCGCTACATTGCGTCGCGGATTTCGATCGACTACGGCGGCATGGTGCCCTTTGGCTTCGAAGTCGATCGCCTGATCGTCCTGCCCTGGCTGGCGCTGGTGGTGCCGTTCGGAAATCGCTAACTCCTCCTTTATCCCAATCCGTTTTGAATCCCCCTCCCGTATTTCTCGTCACCGGCGCCATGGGGTGCATCGGCGCCTGGGCGCTACGCCATCTCGTCCACGCCGGCCACCGGGTCGTCAGCTTCGATCTCAGCGATACGCGGCACCGGGTCGACATGCTGCTGTCGAGCCGCGAGCAGGAGGCCATCTCGTACGTCCGGGGCGACCTCACGGACACCGCGCAGGTGGTGGATACGGTGACCGGCCAGGGCGTCACGCACATCATCCATCTGGCCGCGCTGCAGGTGCCGTTTTGCCGGGCCAACCCGGTGCTGGGGGCGCAGGTGAACGTGGTGGGGACCGTGAACGTGTTCGAGGCGGCGCGGGCGGCCGGCATTCGCCATCTGGCCTATGCTTCGTCCATCGCCGTCTACGGCGCGCCCGAGGATTATGCCGATACGGTCATCGACGACGCCAGCCCCCTCAAGCCGCGGACGCTGTACGGCGTCTACAAACGCGCGAACGAGGGGACGGCGGAGGTGTACTGGCGCGAAAACAGCATCAGCAGCATCGCGCTGCGTCCGTTCACGGTGTACGGCGTGGGGCGGGATCAGGGGCTGACGAGCGATCCGACCAAGGCCATGCTCGCCGCGGCGAAGGGCGAGGCGTTCGAGATCGGCTTCAGCGGCCCGATGCAGTTCCAGTGGGCGTCCGACGTCGCGCAGCAGTTCATCGACGCCGCGACGCGGCCGCTCGACGGCAGCTTCGTGTTCAACCTGGACACGAAGGCGGTGGAAGTTGCGGAGGTGGTGGACATCATCCGGGCGCTGCGCCCCGGCGCGCAGGTCACGTTCAAGCAAAACGACCTGCCCTTCCCGGCCGAGTTCGACACGGTCACGTTTCGCCGGCACATCCCCACGATCTACGAAACGCCCCTGCGAGACGGCATCCGGGCTACGATCGAACAGTTTGAATCGCAAATCGCAAATCGAAAATCATAAATCGCAGGGTTTGTCCAGGGACCCATTTGCGATCTACGATTTGCGATCTACGATTTGCGATCTACGATTTGCGATCTACGATTTGCGATCTACGATTTGCGATCTACGATTTGCGATCTACGATTTACAATACACTCACCCAGTCGGCGCCGCCACTTCCGGGGCTTTCGGGTGTTTCTCCAGGCCGGGGGTGCGCTCCAGGAATTCCTCGTAGAGGCGGGTCTGGCGGTTTTCCAGCGGGATGTCGTAGCCGTCGATGAAGACCTTCGTGATCTTCGTCTTCGTCTCGAACGGGTCGCCGTTGGCGATAAAGAGGTTGGCTTTTTTCCCCACTTCCAGCGAGCCCAGCTGATCGGCCACGCCGAAGATCTCCGCCGGCGCGAGCGTCACGGCGCGCAGCGCTTCTTCCCGGCCCATCCCGTAGGTCGCCGCGAAGCCGGCGTTGAAGGGCAGGTTGCGCACGTTCTCCGCGTCGCCCGTCTGGATGGCTACCTTGACCCCCGCTTTGTGCAGGAGGCCGATGTTCGCATACGCCTTGTCGTACCGGTCGGCGTCGCGTGTCGGGGTGGACAGCATGGGGCCGACGATGCAGGGGATGCCGGCTTCCGCCAGTTCGTCCGCCACGCGCCAGCCTTCCGCCACGCCGCTGAATACCGGGCGGGCGACGCGCTGCTTCTTCACCCACGCGATCGCGGCGGTGATATCCTTCGCCGCCTCCACCGTCACCAGGAGCGGCATCTGGCCGCGGACGACGGGTAGCATCGCCGTCATCTCCGGGTTGTACTCCGGCCGGCGGCCGGCGTCGGGGTTGGCGCGGTAGGCCGAGTCGATCCGCGCGTACAGCTTCGCGTCTTCCCAGATGCCGTCGAGCTTCTGGATGGCCTCGTCGTAGGCTTTCTTCACGTCTTCCTCGGACCGCTGGTCGAACCGGCCGCGGCGCGCCGACGTCGGGAAGGTCAGGGTCATCAGCTGTACCCCGCCGACGCTCATCTGCTCCGGCGTGTAGCCGTGCAGGTTCACCAGCGCCGCCTTGCCCGGGAAGAGGCCGCCGGTCGGGGCGGAAATCACCGTCGTAACGCCGCTCACGCGGGTGACGGGGATGGCGACGGAGTTGGGGTTGATGGCGGTGAGCGCCTCGACGTGCGGGGTGACGTCGCCGACTTCCCGGAAGTCGATCGTGCGTGGATCCGAACCGACTTCGACGAGGCCGAGCCGCGTGCCCGAGTCGATCATGCCCGGATAGGCCGTCTGGCCGGCCCCGTCGATGATCTCCGCGCCGGGAGGTATCGTCACGTTGGCCCCGATCGCGACGATGAGGTCGTTTTCGATAACGATCGTGCCGGACTCGATCACGCCGCTCGACACGGTCTCGATGCGGACGTTGGTGACGGCGAACGTGCCGCGCCGCGCTTTGGGCTCGCCGTCGATCTGCGGCTGGGCGGCCGCGGCCGGCGCCAGCAGGAGCCCGAGAAGCAGGAAGGCGAAGAAAGAGGATGATTTCATGAGACGGTGTGCGTCGGGTAAGCGGTGGCGGTTCAGGTGCGCGATGGCCGGATGCGGGACGGTCATTCGTTTTCGCCGGCGAAGAAGTCGTAGAGATCGAACACCCCCTCCATGTCGCGGTCGTGATCCTCGCGCGTCATCAGCAGGGTCTGCTCGACGGGCTCGTCCGGGTCGACGGTGAGGCGCATGTCGTCGGGGTCGTTTTCGATGTCGAACCGGACGATGCCGTCGACGATGGTCAGCTGGGGCACGGCGTACACCGACAGCGGGTGCGCGTTGAAGAGGGCGATGTCGCCGTCCTTGCCGACCTCGATGGAGCCGACGCGGTTCGCGATGCCGAGCTGCATGGCCGGGTTGATGGTGATCAGGGCCAGCGCCTCGTCGTCGTTGAGGTCGCCGTAGCGCTGGGTTTTCGCGGCCTCGTGGTAGAGGTGGCGAATGAGTTCGCCGGAGTCCGAGTTGATCGATGTCGTGACGCCGTTGCGCGTGAGGATCGCCGCGTTGTAGGCGGTCGAGTAGTAGACCTCGAACTTGTAGGCCCACCAGTCGGCAAACACCGAGGCGGTCGCGCCGAATTCGGCCAGCTCGGGGGCGACTTTAAACGCCTCGTTGGCATGCTGGAGGTTGAGCTTCTTGACGCCGTTGTCGCGCAGGACGTTGACGAGCATCACGATCTCATCCGCCCGGTAGGAATGGGCCTGGACGAGCACGTCGCCGCGGATGATGTCGGCGATGACCTCCAGCCGCTGGTTGTACGCCGGCGGGATGGCGCGGAGGTTGGTGATGCGCTCTTTCTCGTAGGCGTCCCATGCCTCCATGTACCGGTGCGCCTCGTCGAACGCCTTGCGCAGGACCAGCTCGACGCCCATGCGCGAGGAGGGGTGAATCCCTTCGCTGCCGTGGTTGCGCGTGGGGTTTTCGCCGAGGGCGAACTTGATCGTCCGCGGGGCGCCCTCCATCTTGAGCAGGTCCGGGTTGGTCAGGCCGTAGCGCAGTTTGAGCGTCTCGCACTGGCCGCCGATGACGTTGGCCGAGCCGTGCATGGCGTGGATGGTGGTGACGCCGCCGGCGAGGGCCCGGTAGATGCCGATGTCGAACGGGTCGATCACATCCTCCATGGTGACCTCGGAGGTCACCGGCGCGGTGCCTTCGTTGATCGAGCTGAGCGCATTGTGCGAATGCGCGTCGATGATGCCGGGCATCACGTACATCCCGGTGGCGTCCACCACGCGGACGCCGCGCGGAGCGCTGAGGCCGGCGGCCACCCGCGCGATCTTGCCGTCGCGGATCAGGACGTCGGTGTTGGGCAGGGTGCCGTTCGTGACCGTCAGGACCGTCCCGTTTTTGATCAGGATGTCGCCGGTATCCTGGGCGTTCGCCGGCGTGATACCGAGCAGGGCCATGCTGGTTAGCAGAAAGATCAGGGCGCGTTTCATGTCGTTGCCGGTAGGTAGGCTCTCGTGCGAAGTTCGGGCGTGCTTTCGGGGGGCGTCAGCCTTGCCGGCCGGGCGCCTGGCGTGTGGCGGTGACGGGCATCGAGCCGGCGGTTTCGGATTCGAAGGCTCCGTCGAGCGCGTCCCCGTCGATCGTCAGGACGGCTTTCAGCGCGCCCATGTCTTCGAGGGAGAACTCGAAACGAAGCGTCTCGCCGTCGAGCGTGACGTTCTGCAGGGTCCGCAGGGTGAGCCCTTCGGCTTCGATCGTGCCCTCCAGGTTGTCGGCCGTGCCGGTGATGGCGATGACGCCGCGCAGGTTGGCACTCTCGGCCACGAAGCGCCAGCTGCCGACGGCGCTCGGGCGCTCGCTGCCGCCGCGCCGGCCGTTGGCCTCCGCCCTCGGGGCCTCGACCTTGTATTTGACGCCGTCGACGAACACCAGCTCGAGCGCGGTTTTTTCGGCGAAGAGGGGGCCGTCGGCCACGACGAGGTTGGCGATCTTGCCGGTCTCGACCGTGCCGAGGTTATCGGACAGATCGAGCATCCGGGCCGCGTCGGTCGTCAGCGCGGCGAGCGCCGTCTCCTCCGGAAGGCCGGCGGCGACCATCTTGCGCAGGTTCTTGTGGATATCGGCGGGCTTGACGTCCTTCGTGCTGAAGCCGAACACGAGGCCGGCGTCGTGCAGATCCGCCGCGGCGCGGATGTATTGCCGGCGGAAGATCTCCTGCCGCGCCTCGAGGTTTTTGGTTTCCTTTTCGACGTCGGCATACCCGGCGGCGCGGAAGGCGGGGTCGAAGCCGGCGACGCTCACGCTATCGCCCTTGCCCTTTTTGTCGTCTTCCTTGGGGAGCTTGAGCGTCAGGAACATCGGGACGTTGTGCGCGGCGAGCTGGTCCATCGCATCGAAGGCCTGGTAGATGCCGCCGAGGATGAGCGGGAAGCCGAGCGCTTCCTGGAGGCGGAAGGCGCGGTAGATTTCCAGGGCGTTGTCGGCATAGACAAAAACAGGCTTGTCGCGGTCGATGACCGGGAAAAAGGCGTAGTGCACCGGGTCGTATTCGGGCCGGGCGATGCCCCGGGAATTGGCGGCGTAGAGCGTCTCGATCTGCTTGCGGCGCTCGGCCTCGCGATAGAGCTGCCGGAATTTGGCCATGACGCCCATCGGCGTCGCGGGGTACATCCGGCGGGCGCCGTCAAACTGGAAAAACATCGAGGCGTCGGGCACGAGCACCATCTCGCGGGCGGAGGCGCCGGCGAGGAGGATGACCGCGCCCGATCCGGGCAGCATGTTGCCATGCGGGACGACGTGCGCGGCGGTGAAGCCGGCGTTCCGCAGATCGGCGATCGATTTGTCCGCCGGGTCGATCATCGCGTGCGCGAACCGTTCCGGCTGGATGCCCGCCTTGTCGTCGGGCGGGTTGGCGCGGCTCACCGGGCCGCTGTTGTCCTCGCGCTTAGGCTGGGGGATGCCGGCGTTCGAGAGCCCGTCGATGAAGCCGGCGTAGACGACGAGGGAGTCGCCGGGAATCCGCTCGGCGTCAAACGGCACCGCGACGTTCGCGCCCACGGCGGCGATGAGCCCGTCGCGGACGAGCACCGTCCCGCGCGGGATTTCGCGGCCCGGCGCCTGCACGATGCGGGCGTTGACGATGGCATACGTCCGGGTGACGGGAGGCAGGGCCTCCTGCGGGTTCGAGGCCTGCCCCGGCTGGGCCGCCGCCGGCGTGGCCAGGATCAGCAAAAACGCGAGCGCCGCGGCGAGATGGCTGGCCGGCGTGCAGATCGATCGAATCATGGATATGTGGCTGATGAGGCGAAGGTCGGTCGGAAAATACGGAAATGTGGCGGTAAAGGATAGGTGGGTAAAAAGATGAGGATGCGGATTGGGGGTATGGGGGTATGGGGGGGTGGGTATATGTGTGGCACGCGTCGGCAGCGATGCACCCCCGTACTCCCAAACTCCCGTACTCCCACACTCCCGCACTCCCACACTCCCACCCCAATAGATCCCCAAGACTAAACTGCTAGGGAAACGCCCCGGCTATCGCCCGATCAGCTGCTTGATGATATCCACCCGTTTGATGATCGCCTCCCGGTCCATCTTCCGGTACTCCGGCGGGAGCAGCGCGCGGTTGGTGCATTCGAGGACGGCGGCGAGGGATTGCAGCTCCACTTCGAGGGGGTAGGTCGGCGGGATGAAGTCGTCGACGGCGGCCTGGACGTGTTCCGGCTTGACCTCGCTGCCCGAATCCTCGGCGGCCGCGCGGAACTTGGCGCGGGTGAGGAGGGCCTCCATATCGGCGCCGCTGTAGGTGCGCTCGCCGTTGACGAGCGCTTCCGGCATCTCCTCGATGGGGATTTTGACCTTCGTGCGCTTCATCATCACCTTCAGCAGCTCTTCGCGCTCCTCGCGCTCGCTGGGGTAGAAGAGCGCGATGTGCTCCTCGGCGCGGCCCTGCCGCTTGAGGTCGATCGGCATCAGGTCCGGCCGGGCGGTGAGCAGGAAGAAGATGATGCGGCCGCGGTGTTTCGAGTTGCTCATGAACTGGGCGATCTGCCCGAACACGCGGGACGACACGCCGGAGTCGCCGCTCGAGTCACGGTCGCCGAGCATGGCGTCCGCCTCGTCGATCATGACCGCCACGGGGGTCATGGCTTCGAGGAGGTTGAGGATCTTCTCGAGGTTGCCTTCGGTGACGCCCTGCCACTGGGAGCGGAAGTTCTTGAGCTTGACCATCGGGATGCCGATGTCGCCGGCGAAACACGTGATCATGAACGTCTTCCCGGTGCCGACCGGCCCGCTGACGAGGTAGCCCATGGGCATCACGTCCGGCCGGCCGTTGCGGAGCGCGTTGGCGGCCTGGCGCAGGTGTTCCTTCGCCTGCGCATGGCCGGCCACCATGTCCAGGTTGTAATCGGTCTCGACGAACTCGAGCATCCCGTACGCCTCCGCCTCGATGAACTCCTTCTTGAGCTCGGACAGCCGCTCGAAGCTCATCTTCGACTTATTCTCGAGGACGTCCGCCAGGATGGTGCGAAGCTGCACGTAGCCCAGGCCGGCGGTGTTCTGCGCGAAGGCGCGCGAAGGGACGGAGGACTGCTGCTTGAATTCGGCCTCCCGGCCCGCGATGCGGTGATCGACAAACTTGATGCGGTCGGCCTCGGACGGCAGCTCGATCCGGATCTCGGCGGTCTGCGGGCTCTGGACGAGCTGCTGGTTGAGGTCGGTCAGGTTCTCCGTGAGGAGGCAGATCGTGAAGTCGTGCTCCAGGAACAGCGGGTCGTGCGCCCATTTCTGGAGGTAGACGAGCGCGTTCCGGTCCTCGGACGAGTACATCGAGGCCTCGGCCATCGGGATGATGGTCTCGGCATAGTCGATGATACACGCGATACGCTTGCCTTCGGCCAGGCGCAGGCGGAAGTAGTTGTCGAGCACCGAAAAGACGCGGACCGGCTCCTTGGGGAGGTTCTTGACGTATTCGGTGCCGAAGATCGTGTCGTAGCCGGAGAGCGCCCGGTTGAAGTCCTTTTGCGACTCCGCGTGGTTGAAGTGGATGCCGCTGGAGCGATCGTAGAAGACGATGAGATCCCGGGACGCGAACAGCTCCTCCCGCAGGAAGGCGCGGAGCGGGACGTACTGGGTCTGGCCCTCCTCGCTGACGAACGGCACGAGGTCCCGGACGTTACCGTACAGGATGAACTGGGTCAGCGTCTTGGTGAAGTACTTGCGCGCAAACTCGCGGGCCCATTCGGGGTAGTCGCGGGTGTATTCCTCAAACGTCGAGAGGGGCTCCGGGGCCTTTCCGTTTTCCGTGCTGCCGGCGGGCGGGGCGCCGGCGGACTTCTTTGGGGTGTCGTCTTTCTTCTTGGCCATGTGCGTGCGTTGCGGAGTAAGGTGCGCTTCCTGCGTTCGGAAATCCCCCAGGAAGGTTGCAAGTTCCTCGATCGCGGAGTCAAATACAACTTACCTTGTCCCATCCCTGAATCATCGCCAGGTCCCCGCTGTGCCGGCCCGGCGAGACGAAATACAGCAGGGTGCAGCCCAGGTGGATACGTTCGTCCGATCGCCGGTCCATCCCTTCATGCTTTCTGGCGCCTCCTCGCGTCGCATCGGTTATGTTGATGACCCTCCCGGGTAGGCTTACCGACCGGGGAAAAATCCGCCCCCGCGCGCTTCTGCTCCTGATGGCCGGCTTGCTGTCGTACCCCGCGATGGCGCAGACCACCTGCCGGCCCACGCTGCTGGGCATCGCCTACGACGTCTTCGAGGCGCCGCCAATTGGACTGTATCCGAATTTTAGCGCGATCAGCAACAGCGTGCCGTACGAGGTGCTGAGTTCCAGCGTCAATACGGCAACGGCGGTCGGATGGGTGGGGGTTCGCGATCACGGGGTCGCCGTCACCTACAACCCGGTGAGCGGCTTCAACTACCTGCCGATCCCCGATCAGCACGACGGGATGATGTCGCAGATGAACGACATCACCGAGGACGGCCGCCTTCAAATCGGTTGGAGCTGGGACGACCATTTTCCCGTCCATAGCGATCCTCCCCGCGCTTTTATCGTCGATGAAGAGCACGGACTGCGCTATCTCGACGCGATCTACGAATCGGTCGCGCAGCTGGCGGCCACGCCGATCAACGGCCGGCTTCGGGGTACGGTGGGCCTTTTCGTAGAGCGGGATGGTGGGATGCTCATCTCCCACGGTTTCGATACGGCGCTGTATTACCACGTGACCGCCGATGGCGTGCTCACGCCCGTCACGATCCCGAACTGCGGGGGCTTTCCCAACGATGCCGGCCAATACCCGCCTCCCGGGGAACGGCCCGTGCCGACGGAAGGCTGCACGGTGCAAAACCTGGTGCAGGGGACCAACGGCGACTATGTCGGCCGCTACCTCACTCGGGAGGACGACGGCACGACCACCGTTACATATCACCGCAACCGGGAGGTGTTGCCCGGTCTGATCGCAACGGGGGCCGGAAGCACGTCCTACGTCCCGGACGCCGTCAATGCCGCCGGGTATATCGGCGGCTACCCGGGCATCTTATGGTCGCCGGACAACGACCTGGTCGACGTGCGGGCTGAACTGCAGAGCCAGTGCGCCTCTGACGACTTTGCGTATAACAGTCTGCCCGACGGCATCGGACTGAACCATCTGCTGGTCAACGATCAGAACTGGTTGGCCTGGAGTAACCTGCTGATGCGGCCGGCGTGCCCGGCGGTCTCTATCGCGATGTCCAGCACGGGACTGTCCTTCGCCAGCGGGAATGCGACCGTGCAACTGGGCAATCGGTTTACGCTCACCACCACGGTCACCAACGACGGGCGGGTGCCGCTCGAGCACCTGCTCGTCTCGCCGGACCCGAAGACGCCGGGTTTCTTCCGAGTGGTCTCGCCGGCCCATCCTCCCTTCCCGGAAACGCTGGACCCCGGAGCCCGCGTCGCTTCGACCACGGAGTACGAAGCCATCGCCCCGGGAACGTTCACGGGATCCGTTACCGTCGCCGGCGACGGGAATTGCGGTGCCTATACGTACGTCCAGCCCCCGGGCACGATCGTAGTACAGGGGCAGGAGACGGTGTTTGTGGTGAACGAAATCGGCGACGCCGTGGACGCCGACGCGACGGACGGTCGTTGCGACATCGACACCGACAGCGCGGAGAATAACTGCACGCTGCGGGCTGCTATCGAGGAGTCCGGGCGGGTTACGAGCGGGCTTGTGCGCATCCACTTCAATCTTCCCGGTACGCCGGTCATCACGCCGGCCTCGCCGTTGCCGGTCATCAGTCGGGCCGTGGTCATCGATGCGACGACGCAGCCTGTCGGTAACGCGCGTGTGTCGGGCGCGGCGCTCGGTGCGGTGGACGGGCTGCGCATCGCCGGCGCGAACGATGTCGCGGTGCGAGGCCTCGCCATCACCGACTTCGGGGGATGGGGCATTCGTATCGACGGTGGGGCGGGGCATACCGTCGAGTCGGCCACGATCGGCTATCTGCCGGTCGGCGGCGCGGCAGCCCCCAACGTCGCCGGCGGGATTGTCGTAACCGGCGGAGCGACGGACGTGACGATCGGCGGCGAGTCGGAAGCGCTCCAGAACCGGATCTTCGGCGGCGTGGTGGTCGATGGGGCCAGCGGGCAGGGTGTCCGGCTGCTGCGCAACGAGATCGAAGTCGACCCCTCCCGGCTCTCTTCATCCGTCACGCGCGTGCCGTTCGACATCGGGGCCGACGGGCCGACGTGCGCGCCCTGGGAGCCGGGGGCGCTCATGCCGCCGCCCCGATTGCTCTCCGTGACCCCGACCCAGGTGACGGGCATAACGCGGCCGGGCGCTACGGTCGTAGTCTACGCGGTGACAGCGCAGGGCACGGAGCGGGGGCGGTACTGGGGCCGCTGGGTAAAGGCGGCGGGAACGGCTAAGGCCGACGTCGCCGGAAATTTCAGCGCCGTTGTGGATCTCGAACCCCGCCAGCTCGTCACGGCGTCGGCCGTAGACGTGCAGGGCAACAGTTCGGAGCTGGCGCAGGTGCGCCGGCCCGTGATCTATGCGCCCGGGATCGGCGGCTCGTGGCTCGTGGGCAACGACGGCTTCGCCATCTGGATTCCCGTCACCGCTGAAAATGCTGTAGCCAACGACCGGCTGGCGCGAATGGCGATGTATCCCGACGGATCGAGCGTGGAGAACGTGGTGCTCGACGGCGTGCTCGATCAGTCGCAACTACCCTACAACAGCACGTTGACGGCGCTGGAAGCCGTCTATCCCGGGGACCGCGCGAACGCCGACCGCGCCGGCAACGACCTGTGGCGGTTCCCGTACGACTGGCGCCTCAATACGTACGATGTTGCGAACGATCTCCACGCCCTCATCGATGCGTTGACGAGCGGACAGCCCGACGTGGCGCGCGCCTGCGAGGTGGACCTGGTGGCGCACTCGAATGGCGGCGTGGTCTCGAACGTGTACGTGCGTCGCGACGCTGAGCACGCGAGGGACCACCTCCACCGGTACATCACGGTGGCCACGCCGTACCTGGGGGCGGCGGCGGCGGCGCGCGGCCATCTGAAGGGCGATGTGTTTGGCGTCGACGAAGTGCTGGGTTTCACGATTCAATGGGGGCGCATGATCGAGATGGTGCGCAACATGCCCGGCGCCTACGGGCTGTTACCCTCGCGCGCGTACTGGGATGCACTCAACCCGGCCTCGCTGTCCCATCGGCACGGCTATGTCGTTCAGGACCTCGCGGGAACGTCGCTACCGAGTTTTGACGCCACCACCCGCTTCTTCGCCCAGCCCAAAGTCGACCCCACAAACGGTCGGCCGCTCGGTCTGGCTCGAAACGCGGACATCTGGGCAGTGCAGGATACCAGCGTGCACGCCCTGATCGACGACTGGTCTGATTGGGACGGACCGCCCCAGGTGTTCCGTCAGGTGGGGATCCTGGCCGGCAGCACCGTCACGGGCTGGCGGCTCCGGGAGTCGGTTCGTGACGCGGATGGCAGCGTGTATGAGGAGCCGGGCGACACGCCGCGGCACGTCGATTGGCGTAGCCGACTGGTGCCCATCATGGGCACCGGCGATGGCACGGTGCCGCTGGTGAGCGCGACGCTGGGATGGGATCGCACCGTGGGCAGCACTGACTATTCCGGCGTCGATTCTCCCTGGATCGAGCCATTCGAGTACTACCCGTGCTCGCATACCGGCATCGTAACGGACGGATGCCAGGGTTTTCCGGGATCGCCACCGGCACTGGAGCGCGTGGTGGACATACTGCGTTCCGGCTACGAGGTCCCGACGGCGCTAGCCGGCAAGGCATCCGGCCAGCCCGGCGCCCTGCCCGGGCGTGAATTGCTCTATGTGGCCTCCTCCAGTCCCATCTCGGTCTGGGTGGAAGACGGCGATGGCGTCCGAACCGGGCCGACCTCCCCGAATGAACCCTACCGGATCGCCTATGGGCTGCCTACGCTGGACTGGCAGCCGGGCGATTCGCGGCGCACGCCGATCGGTTACGTGGTGGATGACGACGGCGTGACGCTCTCGCTGCCCACGGATAGCGCCTATACGGTGACGATTCAGACGTCCGTCGACGCTTCCGCCGTCCGCGTGACCCGGGTTCGCGTCGACGGAGCCGATGCCCTGCGTCGTACCCTCCTCTTCGACGATCAGCCGCTGAAGGCCGGCGGCGCCCTGCGGCTCGTTTTTGCGGCCGGCGACACGCCGGATGGGGTGACTCTTGGGCGCGACGGGGACGGCGACGGGACGTATGAGGCGGATATTCCGCCTGCAGCCCAGCTCGAGGGAGCCGGAGGCACGCCGGCCGTACCCCTTCCATCTCCTTCCGCCGTCTACACCCAGGCCGAGTCCGGCGAATCGGTATCGGTCGGACTCGTCTTTCCCGATCTGGGCGGCCCGATATGGGGGTGGACCCTGTCGGAAACGGCCGACTGGATCGAGCCTTCGGCCACGTTCGGCACCACGCCGGGCATTGTCACGCTGACGCTGACGCGGGCGGCGGGGAACGAGGCCGTGCAGACGGCCGTCGTCGATCTCGTGCTGAACTACGAAAGCTATTCGATGCATCTCGCGGTGCCGGTCGAGCTGCGCACGGGTGTTTCAACGGCCGTCGCCGCGCTGCTGCCGGTTCCAACCGAGGTGTTCCTCGATCAGAATTTCCCCAACCCGTTCGCCCAGACCACTCAGGTGACTTTCGGCGTGCCGGCGGCCACGTCTGTATCGTTGGTCGTGTACGACATGCTCGGGCGCAAGGTGGCGGTTTTGATCGAGGGCGCGATGTCAGCCGGTGTTCATTCCGTGGAAGTGCCTGCGCGGACGTTGCCCAGCGGGGTCTATGTGTACCGGCTTTCGACCCCGGCCGGCGAACGTTCGCGACGGTTTACGGTCGTGCGATGAGACGCGATATTTAACATCCCGCTGTGTAGGAGTTGCCCGATCCGGCGTCCTTATCTTCCGGGAGCAGATCCCCTTGTGCCCCTCAATATTACGCGTCAGCGCGTAAGCAGTACCCTCATCTACACTGTACTTTATGAAGACAATACATCGTCTGTGGCCGGCTGAAGCGCGTTGCTGGCTCGTGGTATTGGTGCTGGTTTTTGTGCGCGTCGCGGCAGCTCAAAATGCGTGCGTCCTTGAGTTACACGGCACGAAATACGACGTGTTCGAGATTCCGCCAGTCAGTGGATTGGCACCGGACATTTTCGCCATCACCAATGAGATTACGTACCTGGACGATGGATTCGGCCACGAACTTGTGACCACCGTAACAGCCGCCGGCAACATGTCCGGCGCCTACGGGATCGGCACGGCGGGCGCGTATTCACCGGAAAACGGCATCTCGCTGGTGGCGCTGGGGACCGATCAGCATCTGGGCGTCTACTCGAGCGTGCTGGACATCGCCGATGAAACCGGCGCGATGATCGGCTGGAAATCCGACAACGATCCCACGCATGGCTACCCGCGGCGTGCATTTATCTATAACGCCGACGGTTTTCAGTTTCTGAGCGACCTGTATCCCTCCGTGGCCGCAATCGAGACGGATATCGCCGGCACGACCGGCGTTCGCATTCAGAGCGACGGGGTGATGTTCGTTCTGGACAACCACACGCAGCAGCTCTATCGGTTGACGCCGGAGGGCGTCCTCACGGCAGTATCCCTGCCGGATTGCGGCGGCTACGCGAACGACCTGGGCGAGTACCCGCCGGCCGGCTCCCGCGGAGGCTCGGGCGGGTGCGTCGTCCAGAACCTCATTCAGGGGACGGGAGGAGACTATGTGGGCCGAATCGTCACCGATCATGGTGACGGCACGTACGCGGTCCGGTATCACAAAAATGGCAATGAACTGCCCGGCTTTGCCCTCGATCAGACCTTCGCCGGAAGTATCAGCGCCTACGTCCCCAATGCGATCAACGCGGACGGGTACATCGGCGCCTATCCGGGTCTGTTGTGGTCACCGGATGGGGACGTCGCCGATTTGCGCGAAGCCATTACGACGCAGTGTGTCCCGGACGACTTCGAGATTCCGCAATACGTCACCCCCGGGGCGCTCGGGAGCAATACGCTGCTGGTCAACGACGAAAAATGGATCCAGTGGTCGCATCTGCTGCTTCGGCCGTCCTGCCCGCTGATATCGCTGAACGTAACCGGGTCGGGCCTTCAGTTCATCAACGGCAAACCGACCGTCAACCTGGGCGACCGGTTTACGCTCACGACCACCGTATTCAACGACGGCAGGGTGCCGCTAGAGCACATGCTGGTGAGTCCGGACCCGAAGACGTCGCAGTTCTTCCGGCTGGTGTCGGGACCAACGCCGGCCTACCCGCAGACGCTCGAAGCTGGCGCCAGCTTCGCCGCCACGGCCGAATACGAGGCCATCGCGCCCGGCGAGTTCGTCGGCTCGATCCATGTGGACGGCGACGCCAACTGCGGCCCCATCGCTTATGTGCAGCCACCGGGGACGATCGTGGTGCTGGGCGACGACATCACCTTCGTCGTCAACGAGGCGGGCGACGAAACCGACAACGACGCGAACGACAAACGGTGCGACATCGACGACGACCCGGCGGAGGATAATTGCACGCTCCGCGCGGCCATCGAGGAGGCAAACCGGGTCACGAGCGGGTACCCACACATCGTGTTCAACATCCCCGGAGGTGGGGCGCCCATCATTTCGCCGGCGAGCGTTCTGCCCGTGGTCTCCCATCCCGTGGCCATCGACGCGACCACGCAGCCCGGCGGGAGCGTTCGGCTGTCGGGCACGCAGACAGGGGAGGTCGACGGTATCCACATCGCCGGCACAAACGACGTCTCGGTCAAGGGGCTCACGATCACCGATTTCGGCGGCTTCGGGCTGCGGATTCACGGGGGCGCCGGCCACACCGTCGAGGCATCGAACATAGGATTTCTGGCGAACGGCGGAGCGCAGGCGCCGAATGCGGCAGGTGGCGTGCTCGTCGCCGGCGGCGCGGCCGACGTGACGATCGGCGGAGACACCGAGGACCTTCAAAACCGCATATTTGGCGGGGTATTGGTCGATGGCGCGAGCGGGCAGGGTGTGACGTTGTTACGGAACGAACTTGAGGTCGATGCCACGCAGCTCGCGGCGAGCATTGGACGGGTGCCGTTCGACATCGGTCTCGACGGCGTGACGTGCGCGGCCTGGGCCGACGATCCGGCCGGCCGCATGCCGCCGCCCCGGCTGCTGTCGATCTCCGCCTCAAACGTGCGTGGGATGACGCGGCCCGGCGCGAAGGTGGTGATCTACCAGGTGCTCGACAGCGGCACGCAGCGAGGCCGGTACTGGAGCCGGCACGTCAAGCCGTTCGGGTTCACCACGGCGGATGGAACGGGTGCGTTCTCCGTCGACGTCGATCTGCCGCCTGGCGCGGACGTCACGGCTTCGGCTTCCGATGCGGCCGGCAACAGTTCGGAGCTGGCGCAAGTGCGCCGGCCGGTCATCTACCTGCCCGGGATCAGCGGATCCTGGCTATCGGCGGCGGACGGCACCACGCTCTGGTTCCCCCGCAACGTAGTCTCGTCCGATGAATCCACCAGCCGCCTGGCGCGGCTCACGAAAAACGCGGACGGCAGCGACATGGAGCCCATCCACATCGACGGGATTGTGGAGCTCGGGGGATACGCCGCCTATGGCAACGCCCTCGTCGCCCTCGAGCAGGCGGGGTACGTCGGCGCGACCGGCAACGATGCGCCATTGGGACTCCTCGACCTGTGGCGTTTTCCGTACGATTGGCGGGACGATCCGAGAGGACCGGCGTCCGATCTGAAGGATCTCGTGGACCTGATCACCGTCCAGACCGCTCAAGCGGACAACGCCATCGCGCGCGCCTGCGAGGCGGACATCGTCGTCCATTCAATGGGCGGCGTGGTGTCCTCGCTGTACGTTCGCGGTGAGCCGGCGCATGCTCGCGACCACGTCCATCGCTGGATCACCGTGGCGACACCGTATCTCGGCGCGGTTCAGGCGGCCGCTGCGCATACGAAGGGGTATATCTTCGAGATCGAAAAAGTGCTCCACCTCGAAACGGACTGGGGAAGGATGATCGGCATGACCCGCAATTTGGCCGGCGCGTACAGCCTGATGCCCAGCAAGATGTACTGGGAAACCACCGACCTGGAATCGCCCTCGCATCAACACGGTTTTGTTCTTCAGGATCTGTATGGCGCCCCGCTGCGCACGTACGAGGAGACACGGACCTTTCTGACGAAGTCGAAGATCGACATCTTTACCGGCAAACCGCTCGGCCTGAGCCGCAATCTGGACATGCTGGGCCCTGTCTCCGAGCAGGTTCACGCGATGATCGACGACTGGAATGCGTACGACGGTCCGCCGCAGATCCTGCGCGAAGTCGGCGATATGCCCGCAAACACCGCGACGGGCTGGTATATCGGTCCACCTGTACCTGTTTCCGAACTGCGGCACGAGGAAGGCGATACCCGCCAGCACGAACGGTACCGGGCGCGCCAGCTGCCGATCCTTGGCTACGGCGATAAAACCGTTCCGCTGGTGAGCAGCACGATGGGGAACGATGGGCGGGTCGGGAAACGCGACATCTCCGGGGTCGATTCGCCCTGGATCGAACCGTTCGAACATTTTCCATGCGAGCATGCGAAGATCATTACAAACGGATGTGTCGCGTCGGACGGGTCGATCCGGGCGCTCGACCGTGTTAATGAAATGCTCCTCTCCGGGTACCGCGTGATCGAGCAGCATCCTGTGAAGGGCGGGAGTGGCAAAAAAGCCGCCGCCGGCCGCGAGCTGCTATATATCAACTTCTCCGGTTCGGTGGCCGCGCGCGTGGTCGATGCCGCCGGCCGGGTGACCGGGGCGGTATCCCTGGACAATCCGCTTGTCGTCACGGAGGATGTGCCCGGCGTCGGTTACTGGGCGAACGCAGGCAACGCGACGTTTTCGCTGCCGAACGACAGCACGTACACGATCGATATCGTCGCCGGCGACGCGTCCGACGTCCAGGTCACCCGGATGCGGGTCAGCGTGACGGACGACATGCGACAGACCATTCTATTCAACGCGCTCCGTCTGGACGCCGGCCATGCCATCCAGTTCGCGTTTGAGGCCGGCGGGACGGATGACGATACAGCCTTGCGCGTCGATGCGGATGGCGACGGCACGTTCGAGGCTGAACAAGCTCCGGCGGCATCCACCGAGAGTGCCTTCGGCCCGCCGGCCATCCCCGTTCCCCAACCCTTCGAGATCGCCGCGGAAGGGCATCCGGGCGAGGATGTCGACGTCGAGATCGCGTTTCCCGATGTCGGCGGGGCGGTGTGGAGCTGGTCGCTCGGCACGACGGCCGCCTGGGTGCAGCCGTCGGCTACAGCCGGCGCCACGCCGGGGTCGGTCGTGCTGCAGCTGACGGCCCTGCCGCAGCAGGGACAGGGCGTTCAGGAAACCGTGCTCCCGCTGACGCTCCGCCTCGGCGACTTCGAGGAGACGTACGCGGTGCCGGTGTCGTTGACCTCGTCGGAGCGGGTGACGGCGGTTGAGGAAGGCGGCGTGGTTGCCGGTACTCCAGAGGTATTCGGGCTGTCGGAGGCCTACCCGAATCCGTTTTCGGAATCGGCGACGGTGGTGCTGGACGTTCCGGACGTCATGCCGGTGCGGGTGGACGTATTCGACGCCCTCGGACGTCGGATTGCGGTACTGCACGACGGGGTGACGGCGGCCGGGCGTCACGAACTGACCTTTGCGCCGGCGGGCCGTCCTGGCGGTCTCTATATCGTTCGAGCAACCGGAGGCGGCGCGGTCGCCACGCGTCTGATGACGTTCGTCCCCTCGGGCCGCTAGCCGGCCGCGATGTGCTCGTCCGCCGCTTTCGCCAGTTTCTGGAAGTTGGATGCGACCAGACGGGTGACGATGGACTCGGTGCCTTTCGTCAGCAGGCCCTCCACCTGTTCCAGCCCGCCCGGCATGCCGTGGATCACCATCTCGCCGGCGAACATGACGCGCGCGCCGCGCCCGCCCATCGCCGGCTGGAAGGTCGTGCTGCCGCCGCAGGAGACGTGGTCCCGGAAATAGGGAAACTCGATCGTCCAGGTGCAGACCGCTTTGTCCTCGTCCCACACGGCGTGGTCGACCCAGTTGAGCATCTCGGGCCGCGCATACTGCATGATGAACGCCGGCAACTGCGGCGCGGCCGTCCAGCGGTTGACGATCTGGACCGACCCGCCGACCAGCGTCTCGCGCTGGAGGCATTCGATCGAGGCGACCTCGTCCAGCCGGTCAGCTATCACCGAAAGATCGTCCCGCAACGCCCGCCAGACATCGGGCCAGGGATGTTTGAGGATGGTGGTGGTGGAGACGGTCATGGTATGGGGTGATTAAAAAATGTAAATCGTAGATCGTAAAACGTGGCTGAGCTTACGCCTTCAGGCGATTCGGCCGTCGGATGTTGGATGCAGGATGCAGGATAGCGTTTTTCGTTAACCATCCAACATTCAGCATCCAACATCTCGCATCCTGCATCTTGCATCCAACATCCCGCATCCCGCCCCCATCTCTCAAGTCACCGACCCGCACTCCGCTCAACGCACAGCATACACCTCTGGCGCGAGGCGCAGGCGGGCGCGGAGGTCGTTGGGTATGTGGTCGCTGGCGACGAGCCAGGAGAGGGCGCGGGCGAGCGCCTGCCTCGTCGAGGCCGGCCGGTAGCCCAGCGTCCGCGCCGGCGTGTCGTCGTACCAGTAATAGCGCCCGACCATCCGGGCCTGCTCCCGGCTCGACGGCGGCGGCTTGCCGGTGAGGCGGCTGGCGAACTCGTACGCCGCGGCCGCGACCACGGCTGAGGTCTCCCAGGCGGTGATCCACGGGCCGGGCAGCCCGGTCAGCTCGGAAATCAGGCGATGGATCGCCGGCCACGCGAGGTTTTCGCCGCCCAGCACATACGACCCGCCCGGCTCGCCCCGCTCGGCGATCAGCAGGTGGCCGGCGGCGACGTCCTCGACACCGACGACGTTGGCGCCGCCGATCCAGGTCGCCTTCATGGGGTCGGAGAGATACCGGACGACCATCCGGTTGCTTTCGGTCGGGCCGTGATCGGGTCCGCCCACGGTCACGGTGGGGCGGATGGCCACGGTCTCGATGCCGAGGGCGCGGCCCAGATCGAGCACCGCCTGCTCCTGGGCGGCCTTGGCGCGGACGTACGCCGGCTCGTCATCCAGCGGCATCGTCTCCGCCTCGCCCAGCGCGCGCGCCTCGTGCGTCGAGCCGGCGACCACCGACGAGGACGTCAGCACAAACCGCTTCACGCCCTGGCGATGCGCCGCCTGGAGGGCGTGTTGCGCGCCGGCGACGGTCGTCTCGAACAGGTCTTTTTCGGGGATGCCCCAGTACGTGTAGGGGGACGCGGTGTGGAACACGAGGTCGCACCCCGCCATCGCCGCATCGAGCGAGGCTGGATCGAGGATGTCCCCGATCACCCGCTCGATGCCGGCGCCGTCGAGGTTTCTGACGTCGCTCGTCGTGCGAACGAGGCCGCGGACGGTGTGCCCCCGGCCCGTGAGGGCGTGGGCGATGTGGCTCCCGATGAAGCCGCTCGCGCCGGTGATCAGCACACGCATTTCAGGTCCTCCGGCCGGCCAGCCGTTGCATGTCGTTTTTCATCGCCCGGGCGATGTCGCTCCAGAGCGGCGCGCCGGAGGCGGTTCCGCCCGCCGTGCCGGCCACATGGCGATAGCCCTGTTCGTCGACGACGCCGGCCGCCGGCGGCGTCGCGCCCGGCTGGACGGCCCGTTTCAGGACGCTCATGAGCATCGCGAGCAACTCGTCGAGCTGCTCGACAGCGAGCGGCCGGGCGTCTTCCTCGTCCGCCGGCGCCACCACGCGGCCGGCGCGGGTGTCGCGCCCTTCGTAGGCGGCTTCGTAGTTGGCGACCGTGCGCGAGAAAAAGGCGATGTAGGCATCGGACACCATCCGGTCCTTGATCGCCGGCAGATAATCCATGTTGAGGGCCTGCCAGAACAGCGGCAGCGCGAATTTCTGCCGCGCCACGATCAGCACCTCCACGTCGGATCCATACCGGGAAAACGCGACGAGTCCGTCGTCGAATTCGGCCGAGTGGTTGGCGCTCGCCACGGCACGCCAGAAGATCCGCCGCCGGTCCGTTTCGTAGCGGACCACCTCGATCTTGCCCACGTCGATCTCTTCGCCGCCGAAAAGGACCATCCAGTTGGGCTGGGGCAGGTAGATGTTGCGCTCGGCCTGGTGCACGATCCGCTGCTGGTCGTCCTCCGATACCGTCACGCGCGCGCCGCCGATGTTGTCGTACATCATCTCGACCGCGCCGGCGATATCGACGCGGTCGACGAAGCGGTCGTACGGAATCGGCAGGATGCGCCGGTACTCGAAAAGCACCGAGCCGTCGATGTAGCGCCAGCGGAGCCCGTTGGCGTCGGGCGGGGCGTGGCGCACGATGTCGGCGAGCGGGAGGATGTAGTCGGCCACGGCCTCGTAGTCGGCCGCGGCGTAGCGGTCGAGGTCGATCCCGAGGGGCACTTCCTTGCGGCGGAGCCGGCTCTTGTCGGACAGGATGCGCCAGGCGTAGAGGCCGTTCTCGACGGAAGCCAGGAAGGCGTTCAGCGCGAGGTAGGCGCCGGCGGCGATCGGCTGGTCGTCGAGGTCGCTCAGGAGCGGCGCCAGGAAGGCGTTGACCTGGCTGTCGAGCGGCTGCTTGAAGGGGAAGAGGTCTGTGTTGACGGTCGTGATCCACGGGGCGACATGCCGGCGGAGCGTCGGGTTTTCGTTGCGTTTGCGGACGGCGTCGGCCTGGAGGAGCGACACGTTTTTCCAGCCGGCGAGCGGCGTCAGGTCGCCGTCGATTTCGTAGGCCGCGGGGAGCCCGATGGATCGCAGGGCGTGGGCGTTGAGCCGGGAGGCGTAGGGGTCGAGCCCCATCACGAGCGCGCCGGCCCAGTCGGCCAGCAGCAAATCGGTCGATGCGATCAACAGCCCGGCCTCGTATGGCCTGGGGGCGCGTACGCCCTGGCTTCCGTGGTTGCCGACGAGGCCGTCGATCAGGCTGAAATGGACGGGCGTCTGGCGGAGGAGGTCGACCACCACGTCGCCGGCATCGAGCCGGCAGCGGTAGTGCCGATCCTTGTCGCGCAGCGGCAGCACACCGAGCAGGTTGTGGAGGCCGAGCGCGAAGCGTTCCTCCTCGTCCGTCTTGAGCTTGGGGACGGCGATGCGGACCTGCGCATCCAGCCAGGCCGCGCCCAGCGCGGTGCCGGCCAGGACCGAGGCGGCCGGGAAGCCGGCATCGACCAGCTCTTCCCCCAGATCCTGGATGTCGTACGGCTGTCCGTCGGGGGTCTCGAACCGGTATCCGGCGAGGTCCGCGAGTGCGAGCACGTCGCGGTTTTCCAGCCACATGCCGGCGGCATTGGGGCCGTCCGCCACGACGACGGAGGCGTAGCCGCGCGCGTGCAGCAGCGCGATCAGGGCTTCGACGAGGACCGGATCGGTGCCGGTGGGGCCGGCGGCGGCGTACACGTCGAGGTCCGGCTTGATGACGATGCGCAGGGCCGACGGGTCGGCGCCGGCGTCGGCGCCGCGCGCCGCCAGCATCGGCCAGAAGCCGGCGGCCTCGAGCGTGCCGGCGAGCAGGCCGGGGAGGTCTCCGTCGCCGGACGTGCGGAGGCAGGCTCGGACAGGTCGCGCTGCCTTCATGGACTCACCAGATAACTATGATGGAAACCCAGCCGGGGATCGGCGTAGCGCGATACGGTGGGCACATATTCCTGGATTTCGGGCATCGGAACCCGGAAGCGCAGGCGCAGCGACGGGTAATCGTAGATCGTGATGTGGTTCAGGCCGCGGTTGGCGGTGAACAGCAGCGTCTGATCCTTTGAGAGCTGGCAGGCGTGGATCGAATCGAGAAACGTAAAACGGCTCACGCGGAGCGCCCCGAGCAGGTGGTTGGCGCTGCCGAAGACGCTACCGCGGACCATCGAATCGTACACCTGGGTGGCCATCGAGCGCTTGTGGTGCAGCCGCGTGGCGAAATCGGGGCGCTCGTCGATGATTCGGTATTTCGAGAAGCTGGCGAGGTCGATGAAGACGACGGTGCCGCTGCCGCCGTTGCAAAAGATGAGCTCGGTGTCGGAAATCGTGACGTCCGAGTTGATGTGCGCCGGGATCTCGCGGCCGCACGCCCAGTGGCGGACGACGCGTTTTTCGCCGGCGTCGATCTCGAAGGCGTATTCCTTGAAAAAGGCGATGGCCCACTCGTGGTAGTCGACGTGATCCTGCGGGATGACCCGGAACGAGACGGCGTAAAACAGATCCTTTTTCGGATGTCCGACGATGTGCCAGCAGGTCGCCGGCAGGGGGATGATGGTCGTCTCGCCCGACTCCAGATCCAGCACGCCCACGCTGCGCGCCTCGCCCTTCGCCCCGAGCGCGGGGTTGTCCATCGCGCCGTAACACAGGTACCGGCCCGAGGCCGAGATCTTCATGCTGTGGGGGATCATGGTCTTGTGCGGACCGAGCCGCTCGCCGCCGGCGAGGCGGTTTACATCGAACCGGTAAAAATAGTCGCCGATCGCGGTGATGAACGTCTGGTCGTCCAGCCAGCAGATGTGGGTGCTTCCGCGCACGCTGGTGTCGGGCGCTTCGTAGGTGAGGGTGGAGGTCCGATCCAGCTCATCGAGCGTGGCGGGATCGTAGAACATGAGGTGCTGCCCGGTGGTGCCGAGGTAGCCGAGGGTGCGGTTCGGGTTGACGCTGACGGCGTGGCCGCCGGCGAGGCCGTCGAAATACGTGATCTTGAAGGCGTAGGCATGGTCGGCGGGGTCGTACAGGAAATTGCATACGCCGGCCATGCCTTCCAGGCCGTTGATGCCGTTGCCGTCCAGCGCGATGTGGAAGGCGTAGGGGTACGTTTTCATGGGAGGGATTATTCCTTCTTGCGCGTGCCTTTCCTGCCGGCGCGTTGGCTCTTTCCGGGCGTGGTGGTGCGGGTTCGGGCGGCGGCGGGGCGGCGCGGTTTGGGCGGCGCCTCATCCGCCTCGGTGGGGCGGATGTCGAGCGCGAGGCTCAGGCCGGGGTAGCCGACCACGCGCACGTCGGCCGTGTAGCGCCGGCCGGCCTGAAACACGCCGGCGGTGAGGGTCAGGCGCGCGGTCACGGCGCGCTCCTCGTCCGGAGTGAGCTGGAAGCGGTCCGGATCGAACGCGATGGCGAGCGGAAACGTCGCGCCGTCTTCCGCGTCGCGGGCGTCGGACACGTCGAAGCCGATGGACAGTGCGCCGTCCTGGTGGTTTTCGAGGACAAACGTGCGCGCGGCGGTGTGGCCGATGGGCGCTTCGAGCGTCATCGGGATGTGGCGCCGCGGTGCGGAGGGGGTCCCCCTGCCGCCTCCCCGGCCGGCGTGCTGGAGGTCTTCCAGGTAGCGGCGGGCATGGTCGCTGCCGAGCGCGCCGAGGTCGCGGAGGTAATCCTGGTTCAGGGACCAGAGGGCGCGGGCGAATTCGGCGGAATGCGTGCCGAGCGCCTCGAGGTAGGCGTTGGCGGCGCGCGTCCAGTCCGAGGTGTTGCCGGGCAGGGCGTTGCCTGCGCTCTGCTGCCACCGGGTGGCGGCGTCGCGGACGGCGTCCGTCTGTCGGGAGATGGCCTGTCCGGCCGCGCGGATCAGGTCGTCGAGCAGGGTATTTTTTGAGTCGGCCATGATGGTCAGCAGCACCCGCAGGCGCAGTCGATGACGTAGCGATCGCACGTGAACGGCAACACCGCCACGGCGATGCGCACGGGGCGGATGTCGCAGCCGGTGATCCGGAGGTCGGCCCGTCGCACGCAGCAGGTGTCGACGCGTCCTTGCTGCCGGAGGTCGCCCACCTCGATCGCGACGAGGATTTCGCGTTCGTCGCACGCGGGGAGGGTAAACTGCGTCTCGCCGGCGAGGAGGCCCTTGACGTCGATGGGGCAGTCTTTTTCCCCGTCGAACGCGCTCAGTTCGAGCGTGACGTCCCGCTGGCGGCGGAACGGGTTCTCGATCGCCATCGAGACGATGCGCCGTTCGCCGGGATAGGCATAGATAACGATGTCGGCCTGTCCGATGCAGCAGCGGCAGGCGCAGTCGCCCTCCTTGCAGCCGCAGCCGCACGGGTCGTGTTCAGGGCGACGCCGTTCCCGGGGGCGGTCGGCGCTGCGTTCCAGGGGCATGCGCGCGGTGTCGAGCGCCTCGTTCCAGAGGCGGGTCCAGGCGTCCATGGCGGGTGTGACGAACGTGTCCCACTGATCCGTCCAGGCCTGCTGGAGGTCGTTGATCGGATTCGGGTCGGTCATCGGATGGCGGTCGCGGCGCACGGCGGGTCGCCGGCGCGCGGAGCGGTAGGTCTCGTCCAAGGTCGTACTCGGTTGGGTGATAGCGGGCGGCGTGGAACGTCAGCGGTCCAGCCGGATGCGGACGCCGGGTCCGCGATGGTCTTCGGTGTGGGCGCGTGTCGGCACCACGTGCGGCTTACGATCCGATCCCTCTATAAAGGCATTCATTTCACCGTGCAGATCGATGCCGAAGATCTCGATGCCGAACAGGGAAAACCCGATGTGCTGGCGATACGGCTGATGGAGGTGTGTCGTCGGCACGGGGTCGAGCCGGATGCGCAGGCATTGATCCAGCGCCACCGGCTTGAGGTCGATCTCCGCCGTGCTCTCCGTCTTAATGGGATCGGGGATGGAGAGCGTACTTTCGGTTTTGATCGGGTCGGGGATGGAAAAGGTACTTTCGGTCTTGATCGGGTCGGGGACGCGGAGGGTGCTGTCCGACTTGAACGGTTGTCCGTCCTTGTTGGACACCTCCAGCCCCGATGCCGTCTTGAACGCCTTGTCGCCCGTATTGGCGACATCGACGTGCGAGGCGACGTCCAGGGAATAATCAGCCATGGATGTGGGATGGATGATGGATCAATGTGGGATCATGGCAGCAGCGCCATGGCGGTAATGGCGGTGCCGACGCCGATGAGTGCGCCGGCGATGATGTCGGATGGATAGTGATGGCCGGAGGCGAGGCGGGACCAGGCGATCAGGAGCCAGCCTACGACAAATGGAATAAAGGCGTGTGGGAGGGTGAGGCCGTAGGGGAGGCCGACGGCGGTCGCGGTCATGGCGTGCCCGCTCGGGAAGGAATACAGATCCAGGGTGCGGAGCCCGGTGTTGAGCGACGGGTCGCGGTGATGGGGGCGGGCGCGGGCGGACCACCGCTTGACGATCCAGTACACCGGGAACGCCAGGGTGCCGGCGAGGGCCGACCAGCCGATCATGCGGTGCGCCGCGTCGCCCTTGACGATCCAGGCGCTGAGGCCCATGATGAGGTAGAGCCATCCGTTGCCGAGCCGGCAGATCAGCTCGGTGGCGCGTTTCTGGAAAGGCCGGTGCGCGCTAAGGACGACGGCGCGGACGATTCGGATATCGAGGTCGTCGATTCGGCGCAGCCAGGCGCGCAATGTTGAAGGTACCCCCATCGAAGACATTGGCAGAACGAGGCGATGTGACGGCGTCCGTGACGAGCCCGGGTACGATACGGTCCTTACAGACAAGCCGTACAGCGTAAGTAGAGCGGCAAAACGGACGGCGGACCGGGCAGAGAGACGCCAGAGGAGGCTTGAGCGACAGCTCAAGGTACCGCACGGTTGCGCCCTATGCAAGCGGTGTGCCGCGCGCGATAGGCGCCCCGCCGGCGCCGGCAAAAAAAAGAGGCGACCCGATGCCTCGGGCCGCCTCGTGCGACAATCGCTGCGGGATCGCGTCAGGCGATCGTGACGTGCTTGTCGAGGTACACGTCCTGGATGGCATGGAGCAGCTCGACACCGTCATCCATCGGCTTCTGGAACGCCTTGCGGCCCGAGATAAGGCCCATGCCGCCGGCGCGCTTGTTGATCACCGCGGTACGAACGGCCTCCTGGAGGTCGTTCTTGCCCGAGCCGCCGCCCGAGTTGATGAGGCCGGCGCGGCCCATGTAGCAGTTCGCCACCTGGTAGCGCGTCAGGTCGATCGGGTGATCGGACGTGAGCTTGGTGTAGATCCGCTCGTCGAGCTTGCCGTAGCTGCTGTTGCCGGCGTTGAGCGCCTTGAAGCCGCCGTTGCAGTCCGGCTGCTTCTGCTTGATGATGTCGGCCTCGATCGTCACGCCCAGGTGGTTGGCCTGGCCGGTGAGGTCGGCGCCGGTCTCGTAGTTGACGCCGTCGACCTTGAAGCCGCTGTTGCGCATGTAGCACCAGAGGATCGTCGTCATGCCCAGTTCATGGGCGCGCGAGAAGGCCTCGGAGACCTCGACGAGCTGCCGGCCGGACTCTTCGGAGCCGAAGTAGATCGTCGCGCCGACGCCCACGCAGCCCATGTTCCACGCGTCCTCGATCTGCGCGAACATGATCTGGTCGAACGTATTCGGGTAGGTCAGGAGTTCGTTGTGGTTGATCTTCAGGATGAAGGGGATCTTGTGCGCGTACTTGCGCGATACGGCGCCCAGCACCCCGTAGGTCGATGCCACGGCGTTGCAGCCGCCTTCGATGGCGAGCTTCACGATGTTCTCGGGATCGAAGTACGCCGGATTCTTCGCGAACGACGCGCCAGCGGAGTGCTCGATGCCCTGGTCCACCGGAAGGATCGACACGTAGCCCGTGCCGCCGAGCCGGCCGTGGTCGAACAGGGACTGCATCGAACGGAGCACCTGCGGCGTGCGGTCGGACTGCGCCCAGATGCGGTCGATGAAATCAGGGCCTGGCAGATGCAGGGTCTCGCGGGGGATGGTGGTCGACTTGTGATCGAGCAGGTAAGCGGCTTCATCGCCGAGAAGGTCCGCGACCGGTGCGGTAGTCACGTCTGCCATAGAGCTTGTTTGCCTCCATTCTGGTTTGGGAACGTACGGTACGGCATCCCGGCTGCGTTGCGGTTGGTGCCGCGGATGCGTGCAGGCGTCGGGTGGGCGGCGGCTTTGGGGTCCCGCCCATTCGGGTCGCGCTGCGCTGGAAAGTACGTCGTCGGGTCGAAATCGTGGAGACCCAACGCCCCTTTTTGGCTAAAGTTCAAAGGCATTCCGGCGGAAGCGCTTTTATCATCCGGTCTTAACCCGAATCTGGATTTCGCGCGGGATGTCGGACGGGGCGGCGAAGTAATCGGGCAGATTCCAGCCGATCATCGGCGCCATCAGCAGGCCTTTTGAACCGAGTCCGGAGACGATCCACACCCGCTCCTGGCCGGCGAGCGGGCCGACCATGGGGAGGCGGGTGCCGGGCACGGTGACGCGGATGCCCGTCGCGGCCTCCATGATGCGGCAATGCGAAAGCCGGGGGATGAGGCGCGTCGCCTCGCGGACGAGCTTGCGGGACACCGCCGGCGACGGCGCGAGGTCGGAAAACGTATGTTCGTACGAGCTGCCGATGAGCATCGTGGAGCCTTCGTCGATCGCATACCCATAGCCCGAGAGCGGCAGCAGCAGCCCGGGCGGCGCCGGCGGACGGATCAGGCGCACGACCTGCCCCTTGATGGCGTGCAGATCCAGCTTGCTCAGGGCGTCGAAGCCGGAGATGCCGGCGCCGAGGGCGAGCACGAGCCGGCCGGCCTCGATCGTCGAACGCCGCCCTTCGGCGGGGTAGGAGATCTCGACGGAGACGCCGTTTCGGATCGGCTTCCATCCCACGAGCCGGGCGCGGTTGACGACCGTCAGCCCTTGCGCGACGCCGCCCGCAAGCAGGGCCTCGATGAACCGCCGCGCGTCCACGACGCCGCCGGCATGGACGTGCAGCGCCCCGAACGGCGCGGTGGCGATCGGGTGGAGGGCCTTGACCGCCTCGGGCTCCAGCCAGGTGGTGTCCTCCGGCAGCCGCTCGGCGCTCTCCTTGAAGAAGCCGGCCTGCTCCTCGTCCTTCGCCGGCCGCAGCACGCCGCGCCGGTCGTAGCCGGCTCCGGCCCCGACCGCATCGATCATCCGTTCGAGCCCCTCCATCGCTTCCTCCATGCGCCAAACCGGCTTGGCGCGCAGCCCGCTGATGGGGTTGACCATGCCGGCCGCGATGCCGGACGCGCCCGAAGCCGGGGTCTCGGCATCGATCAGGGTGACGCGCTGCGTGCGGGAAAGAGAAAAAGCGGCCGCCGCGCCGGCGAGACCGGCTCCGACGATGAGGGTATCTATGTCAGGCAAGGGGAATCGGGTGCTGGGTAAGGGATGCTGGAGGTCGGGTGTGGGATGTTAGATGATGGATGCAGGATGTTGGATGCAGGATGTTGGATGCAGGATGTTGGATGCAGGATGCGGGATGCAGGATGCAGGATGTTGGGTAAGGGATGCTGGATACAGGATGCGGGACGCCGGGCAGATGATCTGCTGGCGAATATAGGAATCCCGGTACTCAAACGGAGGTCGCATGGTGATGATTCGGGATCTTCCCGGCAATTGCATACCGTCGATTTTTCGAACCTGCCGTATGTATCTTCAACCTCCCCCCCCCATCTCCCCCATCCCCCCCTACTCCCCCATGTCATCACCCGTACTCATCATCGGCGGCGGCGTCATCGGGCTTTCCCTTGGGCGCGAACTGGCGCGGGCCGGCCAGGCGACGCTCGTGTTCGAACGCGGCGCGGCCGGCCGTGGCGCCTCGTGGCTGAACGCCGGCATGCTCGCGCCGCAGACCGAGATGGGGTTCGAGGACCAGCCCCTGTATGTGTTCGGGAAGGAAAGCATGCGGCGCTGGGCTGATTTTGCCCGCGATCTCGAGGAGGACACCGGGCTGCCGGTCGACTACCGGACCGAGGGCACGATCCACATCGCACCGGATCGGGACAGTCTGGAGGCGCTACGCCGGATCTATCAGTTTCAGAAGGGCGAAGGGCTGGCGGTCGAATGGCTGACCGGCTCCGAGGCGCTGGACCTCGAGCCGTTCCTCGCGCCGGCCCTGGCGGGCGCCGTCTATGCCGCCGGCGACCATCAGGTCGACAACCGCCTGCTGGTGGAAGCGCTGAAAGCCGGTTTCCTCAAGCACGGCGGCCAGCTGCGCGAGCACACACCCGTCGCCACGATCGTTCCGGACGCGAACGCTCCGGCCGTGGTCCTCACTTCCGGAGAGCGGGTAGAGGGGTCTACGGTCGTGCTGGCCGCCGGCGCGTGGTCACGTCAGGTCGACGGGCTGGCCCCGGAAGCGCGCCCCGCCGTGCGCCCGGTCAAGGGGCAGATCATCCAGGTTCAGATGGAGGCGCCGTTCGGGCTGCGGCATGTGGTCTGGTCGCCCCGCGCGTACATCGCGCCCAAATCGTCGGGCCGTCTGCTGGTGGGGGCGACGGTGGAGGAGATGGGCTTCGACACCCGCGTGACGGCCGGCGGGATGCACAAGCTGCTCGAAGGCGTGTGGGAAGCCGTGCCGGGGATCATGGACCTGCAGGTCACCGAGACCTGGGCCGGCCTGCGTCCGGGCAGTCGGGACCACATGCCGCTGCTCGGCGCGTCGGACGCGCCGGGCGTCCTGTTCGCGACGGGGCACTACCGAAACGGCATTCTCTACACCCCGATCACGGCCCAGGAGATGGCCGGCCTCATTCTCCGCGGGGAAACCTCGCGTTGGCTGGTGCCGTTCTCGCCGAAACGCTTTGCCTCGGCCTGACCGCAAAGGTAACCCGCCCAGACCTACCATCGACCCCCCGCTACCCGCCATGCCGGACTCGCTCACCATCACCGTCAACGGATCGCGCCGCACGATCGCGGCCGATACCTGGCTTCCCGACGTCCTGCTCGATCTGGGCATCTCGCCGGAAGCGACGCGGGGCGTGGCGGTGGCCATCAACGACGAGATCGTCCGCCGCGCCGCCTGGGGCGCCACCGCGCTCAAAGCGGGCGATCGCGTCGAGATCGTGACGGCCCGGCAAGGAGGATGAGTGCCGATGACCCGTGTCCAATGACCGATGACCCGTGCCCGATGTCCAGTGACCTGCAACCCGTGATAACAGCCGCCGAAGACGTTCCCGTTCAAGCCGACCCGTTTCAGGTCGGTCCCTATACGTTTACCTCGCGGCTCCTGCTGGGCACCAGCGGGTATCCGACGATGAAGGTGTTGCTCGACGCGCTGGCAGCGGCGGAGACCGAGCTGGTGACGGTGGCGATTCGGCGCGTGAATCTGGCGGATCAGGGGGAGGAGAGCCTGCTGGATCTGCTGCGGCGGGGCGGGTACCGCCTGCTCCCGAATACCGCCGGCTGCTACACGGCGAAAGAGGCCGTGCTGGTGGCGCAGCTGGCCCGCGAGGCGCTCGAAACCGAGCTGGTCAAGCTGGAAGTCATCGGCGACAACGAGACGCTGATGCCGGATGTCGAGCAGTTGCTGAAGGCGGCCAAAGCGCTCATCGATGACGGTTTCACGGTGATGGCCTACAGCAACGACGATCCGATCACCTGCCGCAAACTGGCCGACATGGGCTGCGCGGCCGTCATGCCGCTGGCGTCGCCCATCGGGAGCGGGATGGGGCTGGTCAATCCCTATAACCTGACGCTCATCCGCGAACTCATCGACTACGTACCGCTGCTGGTGGACGCCGGCATCGGCACCGCGAGCGACGCGGCGAAGGCCATGGAGCTGGGGTACGACGGCATCCTCCTGAATACCGCCATCTCCAACGCCCAGCATCCGGTCCAGATGGCCTCGGCGATGCGGCATGCCGTCCTCGCCGGCCGCGAAGCGCGTCGCGCCGGCCGGATCCCGCGGCGTTATTACGCGCGAGCCTCATCTCCGGAAGAGGGACGGATTCAGGTGGGCGACGGCACGCCATGAACGGCGTGCGCGCGACGAAGCTGCCCCGACTCGTCCTCGTCGCCGACCGGTTTGTCGATCCCGTTGTGGCCGATCGCGTGGGCGAGGCGGTCGAGGCCGGAGTAACGTGGGTCCAGCTGCGCGATCACGAAGCCGATGCGTGCGCATTCGGCGCCGCGGCCGGCGACCTGGTGAGACGGCTGCGCCGCATCGATTCCGACGTGCTCATCTCCGTGAACAGCCGGCCGGACCTGGCCGGTGCGGGGATCGAGGGCGTCCATGTAGGACACCGTGGGCCGTCCGTCCAGTCCGTTCGTGCGGTGATCGACCCCCGGGTTGTCCTCGGATACGCGGCCCACTCGATCGAAGCCGCGCGCATCGCCGCGATGGAGGGCGCCGACTACGTATTTTTTAGCCCGGTATTTCCCACAACGAGCAAACCCGGCGCGCCCGCCGCCGGCCTGGATGCCCTCGCCGCGTGTGCCGCTGCCGTCGATATCCCGGTCTTCGCCCTCGGCGGGATCACCCCGGACCGCGTGCCGGCGTGCCTGGAGGCCGGCGCGTATGGCGTGGCGGTGCTGTCGGGGATACTGACGGCGGAAGATGTGGCGGAGGCGGTTGGTTTGTATGTTGAGTTCCTTGATTAGCGATTAGCGATCAAGGAATTGGGATTGCGGAGGGATACTCAATAAGCATGACCATTGCCCGATGACCAGTGACCCCAAAAAACCCGTCGCCGTCACCATCGCCGGTAGCGACTCCGGCGGCGGGGCCGGCATCCAGGCCGATATCAAGGCGATGGAGGCTCACGGCGTCTTTGCGGCGTCGGTGCTGACGGCCATCACGGCGCAGAACACCGTCGCGGTGACGCAGGCCTTCGCTCTGCCCATCGACCTCATACAGGCCCAGCTCGACGCCGTCTTCGACGACATCGCCGTGTCTGCGGTCAAAACCGGGATGCTGTCGTCGAGCGCCATCATCCGGACCGTCGCCGCGGCCGTTCGGGCCCGCAAGGCCTGGCCGCTGGTCGTCGATCCCGTCATGATCTCCACCACCGGGTACCGACTGCTCGACGACGACGCCTCGGCGAGCCTGATCGAGGACCTTATCCCGCAGGCCACGCTCATCACCCCGAATGCGCACGAGGCCGCGCATCTGACCGGGATGGCGATCCGCACGGCCGGCGACGCCCGCGAGGCGGCGCGCCGGCTGCATGCCATGGGGCCGGCGTACGTGCTGGTGAAGGGCGGTCACCTGGAGGGTGAAGCCGAAGCCATCGACATCCTGTACGACGGGCACGCGTTTACCTCCTTCTCCGTCCCCCGCATCGACACGCCGCATACGCACGGGACCGGCTGTACCTACGCCTCCGCCATCGCGGCCCTGCTGGCGCGTGGTTTTTCGGTGCAGGATGCGGTGGAGCGGGCCAAGCGGTACGTGACCGAAGCGATCCGTCACGGCCTGCCCATCGGGCAGGGGCACGGCCCGACCAACCATTTCTATTTTCTAGCCGGCTCGGGGATCTTCCCCGCCGATGGGGAGTGACACGCCGCGAAATAACGGACAGCGGAAACAGGATCTTCCTCACGCACGTTTCATCTGTCCTTCGCTTGCAGTGCCGACGCAAACACGCTATTTTGCGTCCCGCTCAAGCCGATGCGATCGATATACGCCACGCGCCCGTAGCTCAGCTGGATAGAGCGTCTGACTACGGATCAGAAGGTCGGGAGTTCGAATCTTCCCGGGCGCGCTAAAGAAAAGCCTGGTGGGCCAAAGGCCTGCCAGGCTTTTCTTTCGTATAGGAGGAAGCGAAGTCCCGAAGGGAGTTCGACACGAGCCCCCGCGTTCGCGGGGGCGACTGATGGAGGGGCCATCGGCCCCGTAGTAATCTTCCCGGGCGCTAAAGACCATGCGTTCACCCCACGGGTGGACCGCCTTTTCTTTTGTAGCCGGGCAGATGAGGACTTCCGCAGGGAGTTCGAGCCGCCCCCCGCGTAAGCGGGGGAACACACGGAGGGGCCATCAGCCCCGTAGTAATCTTCCCGGGTGCGCAAAAGAGAAGCCGGTTGGGCCAGAGGCCTGCCCGGCTCTTGTTTTATCTGGGTGATGCGACTCTCGATAGGAGTTCGGTGGGATGGCCTTGTAGGGGGGAACAGGTTCAGCTTGCTTTCCAAGCCGAGGGTGGCGCATACACTGCGAAGGTGTCTGTTAGCACTAAAAAGGAAAATGGGCGGTTTGAGATACGTATTGCGGACAACGGTAAGGGGATTCGAGCCGACATCAAGGACAGGATCTTTGAGCCGTTCTTCACCACCAAGCCGACCGGGCGCAGCACTGGTTTGGGATTGAGCTTGAGCTATGACATTGTGGCGCAGGGGCATGGCGGGAGCATCGAGGCTGAGAGCAGCGATCACGGAGGGACGACGATTATTATCATGCTGCCAATCTGACGAGTTTCCCCAAAGTCACCATGGATGACCCTGCCGGGCGAAGGCGGCCTCATCCTCACTCCAACCCATGCGAGCCACTCGCAAATTGAAGGCGCTGGGCCTTGGTGCTTTCGGGTTGTCCGATAACCGTCAGCCGATCGCCATGGCGGAGTTCGGTATCGCCTCGAGGGACCATAAGATCGCCCCCGCGGCGTATCATCGCGACCGGCGTCTCTTCGGGAAACGAAATCTCACTGAGTCGCAGGCCTACCAGCGCCGTCTCGCCCTCGTGATCGCCGAGCGTGATGTCGATGAAGATGACGGCGATCAGGATCACGGCCACCGATACGGCAATGCCGATCACGGGCGTTCCGAGCCGGCTACGGGTCCCATCCCGAGTTCGGGCGCGAACAGGTGCAGATAGACGCCCACGCCGATCAGGGCAAAGGATGATTTGAGGATCATCGAGATCCAGGTACCAAACCCCCCACCGTGCCCACGAGCGGGCCCAGGCTGCGGTCGAGGAAGTAGTAGATGCCGCCGGCTTTCGGCATCGCGTTGGTCAGTTCGACGAGGCAGAACAGCCCTGGCAGCAGGATGAGCGCACCGAGGAGATACGAGGGGGGCATGGCCGCGCCGGCGCCGGCCGCCGCGAGTCCAGGCAACAGGAAGAAGCCCGAACTGAGCGTTGCGCCTGTCGCGATGGCATAGATGTACCAGAGTCCCACCTGCCGTTCGAGTTTCGGTCGTGGGTCGGAGGCTTCCAGATTGTGGGAAGAACGCTTGTTCATACGTCGTGCAGGGTACAGACCGTTGATCGCTATGAGAAGGCATCGATCATATCCCCCGTTTACCTGATTTCCGGCCCACCCACCCGGTTGTCCGGCACGAAACGGTCGTGTGCCGGCATGACGACCCGTGGCAGCGACGCGGCATTCATGATGGCATCAGCCGGAATGATGTCGTTGCGATGGAGCAGATACGCCACCAGACTATACACTTCGTGCGGCTCCAGCGAACCCGGTGCCGTCTGTGGCATGGCTCTGGAGATGTAGTCGTACAGGGTGGTCGCATAAGGCCAGTAATTGCCGATGGTGCGGACCATGCCCGTCGAGCGTCCAAAGTCGAAATCCGCGCCGGCATCAGTGCCTACCAGCCGGTCGAACGGGCCTTCCACGCCCGTCGGACCATGGCATACCTGACACTTCTCTGCAAAGATGCGCTCTCCTTTTCTCACGGTACCCGAACCCGGCGGCAGGCCGTGCCCATCTGGCGACACATCGATATCCCATGCCGCCAGCAAGGAATCCGGCGCCGGCCTGCCGATACCGAAGGACGCGGGTCCATTCGCCGGCGGAGCAGCATCACCAGCCGTCCTGCCGGATGTGGGAGCAGAAGGAGCAGGATCAGAGCACGCACTCGCGATCAGCAACAGGATAATTGCAATGCAATGAATCATGCGTTTCATGTCAGGCCCTCCGTTCTACACCGAAGAAGACCCGCCCATTAGCCCCAACATGCCAGGCGCGGATGTTATTGTAATGGTACGAGGTCCCAGGTCCACGGACCGTGCGCAACACCTCGCGTGTCGGTTGGGTGTAGCCTGTTTCGTCCGTGGCCCGGCTCATCAGGGTGGCCGGATTGCCGTCCCACTGCCAGAGGTGTCGAAAGCGGGTGTGGCATTTCGGCAAAACGGGCCCCTGTAATTCGGCCAGGTGCCATGTTGCCCCTGCATCGGTGCTGACTTCCACCCGCTCGATCATGCCCCGCCCGCTCCACGCCAGCCCCCGAATTTCCCACCAGCCGGGCTCGGAGAGGACATCGGGATAGGCCGGCGACGTGATGATCGATTTCGCATCCATCACAAAGCTGAATTGCCGGGCGGTCCCGTCGGGTAGCGGATCGGTATAGTGGGAGGTTTCCTCGCGCGTCATAGCCGGCTGGTCCGTGAGTTCGATCCTGCGCAGCCATTTGATTTGCGTGTTGCCTTCCCAACCCGGCAGCACCAGACGGGCTGGATAGCCCTGCGCCGGCCGGAGCGCTTCCCCGTTTTGACCATATGCGATCATCGCGTCTTCCCAGGCTTTTTCGATGGGAATGCTACGGGCCATCACGGCCGCATCCTGCCCTTCGGCCACGAACCATGTCGCTTCCGGCAGCACGCCCACCTCCCTGAACAACAGACTTAGCGGCACCCCGGTCCACTCGCTGGTGCTGGTCAGTCCATCGATCTGGCCGGGTTTGCGGTCAGGCGGCGGTTCGTCCGGATGATAGGCCGTCCCACCGTTGCCGGAACACTCTATCATGTTGAGCCGAGAAACGGCGGGCAAGCGTTGCAGGTCGGCGAGGGAAAAGACCATCGGCCGTTCGACGAGGCCATGTATTAGAAGCTGGTACCGTTCAGGGTCGATGGCCGGAATGCCGGCGTGATGCCGTTCGAAATGGAGATCGGAAGGCGTGATGATGCCGTGCAGATCCTCCAATGGGGTCCACGATGCCGACGAGTGTTGAGGCTGCTGCGGCACATGCCGGGCCGGCTGTTCGAAAGGCGACCGTTCGCTGCGGGCGCTCACCACGTTGCCGAGTACCTTCGTCGGGTCGTCTGGCACCTGGGGCCTTTCGGGAGCCGCCTGCGGGAGCAGTGTAGCGCCCATTGCTCCGACGGCTCCGGTTAACACGGCCCGACGGGTGTAGGTGCCGGGCTGCCGTTCGGGTTCGGGCGGATGCGCGTAGGTTCTGCAGCATCCTTCAGTACCGGCAACCTAACGCGGACACATCCATGCGACGTCTTCCTGTACTGCGTATTCCAATGGCCATCTGGCTGATGCTACTCCTCGCCGGCCCGAACGCTGTGGCGCAACAAAGCTGTTCGCTAACCACGGCTGCCACCGGTTTCGAGGGGGTGATCGGCCGAACCGCCGCCACGTCCACGCCGGCGCCGCTGCGGGAAAAGCGGGCATCGGCCGGGAGCCCCAATATCGTCTACATCGTGCTGGACGACACGGGGTATTCGGATCTGGGAGCGTATGGCTCCCGCGTGGCGACGCCGCACATGGACGCCCTGGCCGCTGGCGGCTTGCAGTATACCGGCTTCCAGTCGAAAGCCGTCTGTTCGCCCAGCCGGGCCTCGCTGCTGACGGGCCGCAACAGCCATGCGGTGGGGATGAAAGAACTCGCCGGCAACGACCAGGGCTATCCACATTCCCGGGGGCGCGTGACCGAAGCGGCGGCGACGATCGCCCAGGTCCTGCAGTCGGAAGGCTACAGCACGATCGCGACCGGCAAATGGCATCTCGTACCCGGTAGCGAGATCAGGCCGAGCGGTTCGCGGCAGCACTGGCCGCTGCAGAAAGGATTTGATCGATTTTACGGGTTTCTCTCGGGATGGACGGATCAGTACAGCCCTGATCTCGTCGAGGACAACCACGCCCTCCCGACGCCCGTGCAGCCGGGTTACCATTTCTCCGAAGCCATCGTGGATCGCTCGATCCGGATGCTGGGCGACAACTTCGCGTCGGAGCCGGAGAAGCCGTTTTTTCTCTATCTCGCCTTCGGAGCCATGCATGCTCCGATCCAGGTCGACGCCGCCTACATCGAGAAATACAAAGCGGCGTTCGACGGCGGGTGGGACCGGATCCGTGAGGAACGATTCCGCCGGCAGATCGAACTCGGCATCATCCCCGCCGACACCAAACTGCCTCCCCGCAACCCGGGCGACCCCGCGTGGGACGACCTCAGCGACGTGGAGAAGACCGTCTACGCCCGCTTCATGGCGGCGTACGCCGGCTTCCTCGAGCACACCGATGCGCAGGTCGGCCGGCTGGTGCAATTCCTCAAGGACAACGGCAAATTCGACAACACGGTCATCTTCCTGCTGTCCGATAACGGCGGTGCGCCCGAGGCCGGCCCGGAGGGGAATTTCGCCCGGCCCTACGGCGACACCCTGTCCGTCCAGCAGATGTACGACCGCCTCGACGATCTCGGCAGCCCGCGATCCCAGCCCCTGTACCAGCGCGCCTGGGCTATGGTATCCAGCACGCCGTTCCAGTACTACAAACTCTGGCCGCATCGGGGCGGCGTGCAGACCCCGTTGATCGTTTCCTGGCCGGCCGGCATCCGCCAGCAGGGGATCCGCACCCAGTTCGTCGACATCATCGATATCACGCCGACGGTGCTCGATATCACGGGGATCGAGGCGCCCGCGCGGTTCGGCGGAGTGTGCCAGATCCCCATGCAGGGCCGGAGCATCCTGGGCACCTTCAACGATCCGGGGCAGCCGGCCTCACGCGACACCCAGTATTTCGAGTTGTGGGGCAGCCGCTCGATCTATCATGCCGGCTGGAAGGCCATCGCCATCCATACGCCGGGCACCGATTTCGATGCCGATCGCTGGGAGCTGTACCACGTCGCGCAGGATTTCGCCGAAGCGGTGGACCTGGCGGATAGGTATCCGGAGAAGGTCGAGGAGATGCAGCGGTTGTGGTGGGCCGAGGCGGAGAAAAACGGCGCGCTGCCGCTCCTGGAAAGCCCGCCGGGCCGACGGCGGACGTACGAGCAGTTCTTTAACCGCTAACGTACGTGACGTTTTACACCTCAGCCCATCGAGGGATGGATGCAAGATGCAGGATTTTTTCGAATAGCCCTGGCATCGATCGGTGATCCCGCATCGGAAGGTCGGCGGGCCAGCGTGCGAACATCATCCGTCAAAAAACGGGCAGCGCGTGCCGCCTGGCTGCATTATATTATCAGGTGACGTTACGCACGTTAGCGCGGCGACCCAGGGATACGGGATACAAGATGCAGGATGTTTACCAAAAAACCGTACGTTTGATCGTGATCCTGCATCCTTGTATCCTGCATCAGAAGACTTGAGGCTATGGTGCGTCAGATCGGTTATCAGGCATTGGTGGATGAAGATTTGGACATAAAAATCATGCTCCCGCTCGCCACACCGTGAGCAAACAGATGGATTCCGGAAGCTGGAATGACCTTGGTAAGCTGATCGTCAGCGTGCTGGCGTTGCCGCCGGAGGAGCGTGTCGATTTTCTCGACGAGGCCTGTGGAGGGGATACGGCGCTTCGCGCAGAAGTGGAATCCCTGCTGGCGGCCTACACCCAGGCCCCGAACTACTACAAGAAGCTCGACGAGCCGCGTTTTCCGAAGATCGGCCGGGTCGAACGCGAGCGCACCCCGGCGCCGGATCCCTATTTCCTGGTCGGCCAGCCCCTCGCGCATTACCAGGTGATCGAGGTCATCGGCAGCGGCGGGATGGGAGTCGTCTACCGTGCGGAAGACACCCGCCTGCACCGTACGGTCGCCATCAAGCTGTTGCCCCCGCTGTTGAAGGAGGACGAACAGGCGCGCCGGCGCTTTATGCGCGAGGCCCGCGCCTCGTCGGCCCTGGACCATGCGAATATCTGCACGGTCTATGAAGTGAACGAGGCGGAAGAAGGGCACTTCTTTATCGTCATGCCCTGCTACGCCGGCATGACGCTCGACGTGCGGCTCAACGAAGGACCGCTCCCGATCGATACGGCGATCGATCTGTGCCTCCAGATTGCCGAGGGGCTGGCCCATGCACACGCGCGCGGCATTGTGCATCGGGACGTTAAGCCGGCCAACGTGATGATCACCGAGGAAGGGCAGGTCAAATTGCTGGATTTCGGTCTCGCGAAGCTGTCCAGCGGCTCCAAAATCACGCGGCTGGGGACGATGCTGGGCACGGCGTCCTACATGGCTCCCGAGCAGGCGCGCGGCGAAAATATCGACCACCGGGTGGATATCTGGAGCCTCGGGGCCGTGCTCTACGAGATGGTCGCCGGCGTGCGCGCCTTTGGGGGCGACTATCCCCAGGCGGCGCTTTATGCCGTGCTGAACCTGGAGCCGCAGCCGGTGACTGGCCTCCGCGCTGGCGTGCCCCTCCAGCTGGCGCGCGTTATCGAGAAAGCTCTCTCGAAACTTGCCGACGCCCGGTATCCCTCGATGCAGGATCTCATCCAGGATCTGAAAACCATCCGGCAGCGGAACGCCGAACGGTACGCGCTCAACCATACTGTGCTGTCGGGCGAGACGGCTGCCGAGACGGCGCTGGCCGCATCCGGCGGCGACGGCGGACCGGTCCGCATCCTCGTCGTGGACGACGAGCCGGAGATGGAGCTGCTGATGCGGCAGAAATTCCGCCGGCAGCTCAGCGCCAACACCTGGAGCTTCGCTTTCGCCGGCGACGGCAAGGAGGCCCTCGCGACCGTCCGCGCCGATCCGTCGATCGCGCTGGTGTTGACTGACCTGAACATGCCCGTCATGGACGGGCTGACGCTGCTCGGCCGGCTCGCCGAGCTCGGCACCCCCCTCAAGACGGTCGTCGTGTCGGCCTATGGCGACCTCAAGAACATCCGGACGGCCATGAACCGCGGGGCGTTCGATTTCATCACGAAGCCGGTGGACTTCAGCGACCTCGAGGTGACGATCGAAAAAACGTGGCGGGAGCTGCAGGCCTACCGGAAGGCGATGCACGGGCAGCAGCAGATGGCGGCGGTCCAGCAGGAGATGGAGGTGGCGCGGCGGATTCAGGAAGCCATCCTGCCCGTCGCGTTCCCGGAGCGCCGTGAGTGCAGCATCTACGCGTTCACGACCACGGCGCGCGACGTGAGCGGCACGTTTTACGACGTCTTCGA